>NZ_AKIS01000110.1:0-9169 GCF_000277005.1 Pontibacter sp. BAB1700
ACCAGACACTCCGGTAAGTTGTGCTCTACCAGCCAAGAGTGGTAGCGACCCGTATTGAATTGCTGCGGGAGGTTTCGGAAGAGGACTTCTTCTTCGCATTTCACTTCAACAGGGGTAGCAATGCCGTGCCATACCTCGTTGCTGTTAAACAGTTTACCGCCGTATACCTCACCTATTGCCTGATGTCCGAGACATACCCCGAACAGACTTTTAGTTGCTCCAAACTCACGGATGATCTCCTTCAGCATACCTGCCTCGTCCGGTATACCTGGTCCCGGCGACAGCATGATCTTGTCAAATTGTGACACTTCTTCTAAGCTTGTCTTATCGTTTCGTCGCACGGTCACTTCAGCACCCATTTCCTGCAACAAGTGCACTAGGTTGTAGGTGAACGAATCGTAATTGTCGATTACCAGAACTTTCATGTTAATTGATCTCCTGTGCTAAGGTGAGGGCTTTGCGCAAAGCCATTAGTTTATTGTCCACTTCCTGCAATTCGCTATTGTCGTCAGAGGCCGCCACAATGCCGGCACCGGCCTGGTAGAAGAGTTTGTAGTCTTTACTCAGGAAGGAGCGGATCATGATGGCGCTGTTGAAATTGCCGTTGAAGTCCATGAAGCCGATGCAGCCTCCGTAGAAAGCGCGGTTGGTGGTTTCGTACTGATCGATCAGCTGCATAGCCTTGTATTTGGGAGCGCCTGAAAGCGTACCGGCCGGGAAGGTGCTGGCTACCATCTGCAGCGAGTCTTTTTGATCGTGTAGTTGCCCTGATACTTTAGACACTAGGTGAATCACGTGCGAGTAAAACTGAATTTCACGGAACGTTTCGACCTCCACGCTGTGGCCGTTGCGGCTCAGGTCGTTGCGGGCCAGATCCACTAACATCACGTGCTCGGCGTTCTCCTTCGGATCGGCCAGAAGCTTTTCAGCCAGAGCGGCATCGGCGGCATCATCGCCGGTTCGGCGGAACGTGCCCGCAATCGGGAAAATGCTGGCTTTGCCGTCTTTGATCACCAACTGCGCCTCGGGCGAGGAGCCAAAGATCTTGAAGTTGCCGTAATCGAAGTAGAACAAGTATGGCGATGGGTTAACAGAACGCAGTGCTCGGTACACGTTAAAGTCATCGCCCTGAAAAGCCTGCTCAAAACGGCGGGAAAGCACCAGTTGGAAAACATCGCCTCGGAAACAGTGCTCCTTCGCCCGCTTGATGTTATGCAAAAATGCCTCCCGGCCAATGTTGCAAGCCTCCTCGCCTATAGACTTAAAGGTATAGCTCGGAATGTTGCGGCTATTGAGCAAGGCTTCGAGTTGCGCTATACCGCTCTTGTCTTTCTCTCCGTAAGAATGCGAGAAAATATAAGCTTCGTTGGTGAAGTGGTTGATCGCAATAATGTAGCGGTACACGGCATAATAAAGATCCGGCATCTGTTGGCGGTCGCTGCGCAACTCCAAGTCAATGTCCTCGAAATAGCGCACGGCATCATAGTTCATGTAGCCAAACAAACCATTGCTGATAAAGTTGAAGCTATTTTGCTCCGGCTCAAACCTGCTGGCAAACTCCGATAGTCGGGCAGGTATATTTAAGTCTCTGGTGATGGTAGTCTGCAGCGTGCGACCATCCGGAAAAATTTCAGTCAACACTTCATTCTCCGCCTTGATACTCGCCATCGGGCTGCAACAGATATAGGAGAAGCTGTTCTCCGCTCCATGGTAGTCAGAGCTCTCGAGTAAGATACTATTCGGAAAGCGGTCGCGCAGCTTCAGGTATACACTTACCGGCGTAAGTGTGTCGGCCAGTAGGCGCTTGTGCGTTGTCGTAATCTTATACTTTATCATCTTTCGGGTAGGGTTAAAAACAAAAAAAGCCTGCTGTTCAGGTGAACAGCAGGCTTTTATACCTTTGGCTATAGATTGTATTAGCTTCTTACATACAACATAGCGGGTCTGTTCACGATACCTTGCGTAACGTGCCACCACCATGCAGAATGAAGAAGATTTTGGATCATGTTCTCTTAAAAAGGGGTAAAAACAGCTCAACCCTCTGCTGCAAAGGTAAAGGCTAAACTGAGGAATGCAAATTCTTTTGTAATATATTTTAAATAAATGACCAGGGATTCATGACTTCTTTTTCATAACAAAAGCTGTGTGTTGCCAGTATAAAATCTAAGCAACTGACTTTGGGATAAATGTTTCCATAATTGGGAATTTGATCGGGATTCACAGGAATGTTCTCTTTTACTTACCTGTTGTTTACCAAGCATTTAAGACAACTTACAAAACCAACAGCGATTAGGTCTGATTTTTGAGAAGTCTTTAACTCGCCAGCATTTATTTACCTGGTCCCACTGGTTTGCGACTTAATCAGTGTGAACAAGACCTGTAAAGCTGAATGTACTTGAAATAGCTGTATGAAACTGGTTCGAAACGAAATTTTACATAGGCAAAGCAATATTCTGATAGAATTCAACCACGCAGAAGGTTGGCTCTATGTGAATTGGCGTGGGTACCAGAACTATGACACAGTGGTAGAAGGTTGTGAGAAAATTCTTGAGTTTCTGTTGGAAACCAACTGTACCAAGGTGCTGAATGATAACACAAACGTGGAAGGAATCTGGTCAGGCGCATCCAAATGGGTGGGCCAGGATTGGCTTCCAAGGATGCAGGCTGCCGGGCTGGAATGCTTTGCCTGGGTATATTCCCCTAGCGCCTTTAGCAGACTTTCGGCTGACAAATCTTTGCAGCATACGCAAGACCTGAGCTTTATAAAGACATTTGATGATATAGAGGCAGCCAGCGACTGGTTGCGCGCCTGCTGAACAACAACCAACCGCTAGATCAACCAGATAAAAAAGGCTGACTGTTTTTATTACAGTCAGCCCTTTTTGTTAAAGCAAATGCTCTTTCCTATAGCGTTCCCTTTGTGCTAGGTATAGAGTTATCCTGTGGATTGCGTTTCACTGCCATCTGAATCGCTTTTGCGAACGCCTTAAAGATCGCTTCGATCTTATGGTGTTCGTTCTGACCCTCTGCTTTTACATTGAGGTTGCATTTAGACGTGTCGCTGAACGACTTAAAGAAATGGAAGAACATTTCGGTCGGCATATCCCCTACTTTTTCGCGCTTAAATTCAGCTTCCCAAACCGTCCAGGGTCTGCCGCTAAAATCTATGGCAACCTGTGCCAGCACATCATCCATCGGTAGCAAAAAGCCATAACGGCTAATGCCTTTTTTATCGCCCAGAGCTGCCAAGAAAGCTTCCCCCAAAGCTAGTCCCGTATCCTCTATCGTATGGTGCTCGTCGATGTGCAGGTCGCCTTTTACCTGTATGTTCAGGTCCAGTTTACCGTGCTTGGCCAGCTGCTCCAGCATATGGTCAAAAAAGCCGAGTCCGGTATGGATGTTCATCTGCCCTGCTCCATCCAGGTTGAGGTCAATGGCAATGTCCGTCTCGTTTGTTTGGCGTCTGATTGTAGCGCGTCGGGCGGGTAGTTTTAGGAAGGTATAGATTTCGTCCCAGTCATCCGTGCTCAAGGCTACTCCTTCTACCTTTTGCTCCCCGATAAAGATAGCCTTGGCACCCAGGTTTTTAGCCAGCTGCACGTCCGTTAGCCTGTCGCCTATTACATAAGAGTTCTCCAGGTCATATTCTCCGGACAGGTATTTTTTCATCATCCCTATACCTGGCTTGCGGGTTTCAAGCCCTTCATGCTCAAAGCTGCGATCAATCAGGATATCGGCAAATGCTATACCTTCCCCTTTCAGAATGTCGAGCATTTTATTCTGATAAGGCCAAAAGGTATCCTCCGGATAAGAGTCTGTACCGAGCCCGTCCTGGTTGGTGACCATCACCAATTCGTAATCCAGCTCTGTATAAATCTTATATAAATTACGAATCACTTTGGGCAGGAACTCAAACTTCTCGAAGGAGTCCACCTGGAAATCCGTTTTCGGCTCAACGAGTATGGTGCCGTCACGGTCTATAAACAATGCTTTTTTCATTTCTATTAATGTATCGCCTATTTAAAATTAGCTATGGCCTGAAATAGTTGTTGGTTTTCATCTACAGTACCGACGGATATGCGCAGGCAGCCTTCGCAGCCTGGCAGACTGGAACGGTTGCGCACCACAATGCCCTGCTCCAGCAGATAGTTGTACAATCGGTTGGCATCCTTTACCTTCACCAGCAGGAAGTTGGAATCTGATGGGTATACCTTCTCAACGGCATTCAGCGACGGGAGTGCCTGCACCAGCATTTCCCTTTCCTGCACAATCTCCTCGATCATATAAGCCAGTTGCTCGGTCTGCTCCAGCGCTTTTAGTGCCAGCTCCTGGGTGGCTTCATTTATATTATAAGGCGGCTTGATCTTATCGAGCAGCGCAATGATCTCCTCTGAAGCAAATGCCATACCTAATCGCAATCCTGCCATACCCCAGGCTTTGGAGAAAGTCTGCAGAATTACCAGGTTAGGGTACTCAGCTAGTCGGGTAGACCAACTTGGAACATCCGCGAAATCGATGTAGGCTTCATCCACCACCACTAGACCGTCAAAATTATCCAGCAAGGTTTCGATGCTCTCCGGCTCGATCAGGTTACCAGTCGGGTTGTTAGGCGAGCAGACAAAGATCAGCTTGGTCGTATCTTTTACCTGGCGCAGCACTTCCAATACCGGGATCTGAAAGTCAGGCGTCAACTGCACAGCATCCAGCTGCACCTCGTTCAGGTTGGCAGATACCTCATACATACCGTAAGTAGGCGGCAGATGTAGCATACTGTCCTGCCCCGGTTGACACACCATGCGGAACAACAGGTCAATCGCTTCATCAGAGCCGTTGCCCAGGAAAATCTGCTTGGGTGACAAGCCTTTAATGTCAGCTATCTTCTCTTTCAGCTTTTTCTGATGCGGGTCGGGGTAACGATTATACCCTTCCCCTGCCAGACTGCCCAAGTTGTTCTCATTTGCGTCGATAAAGACACTGGCTGCACCTTTAAACTCATCGCGGGCCGAGGAGTAAGCTTTCATTTTGAGTACGTTCGGGCGTACAATATTCTCCAGGTTAAACATTCTGCACCTCCTTCAATCTGATACTTACCGCGTTTTTGTGCGCCTCCAGTCCTTCAGCGGCGGCCATTACTTCAATGGCTTTTCCGATGTTCTGCAATCCTGCCGGTGTGATGTGCTGGAAAGTGATTTTCTTGACAAAACTATCGAGCGACACCCCACTGTAGGCGCGGGCATAGCCATTGGTAGGCAAGGTGTGGTTTGTGCCGGAGGCATAGTCACCGGCCGACTCCGGACTGTAGTTGCCCAGAAACACCGAACCGGCATTGGTGATCTTATCCAGCACTTCTTCAAAATTTTGGATAGAAAGGATCAGGTGCTCTGGTGCATAAAGGTTCGAAAAGCGCAGCATTTCTTCTACATTGCTGAGCAGAATACCTAAGCTGTTCTCCAATGCTTTGGCTGCAAATTCTTTGCGCGGCAAGTTGCTCAACTGTACCTGTAGCTCCTGCTCTACCCTGTTTAGCATTTCGGCAGATGTCGTCAGCAGCACTACCTGCGAATCAGCACCATGCTCTGCCTGTGACAGCAGATCAGCTGCCACAAAAGCCGGATTGGCTGAGTCATCCGCCATCACCAGCACCTCAGATGGTCCGGCCGGCAAGTCGATGGCCACGCCCGTCTTGCTGAGCATCTGCTTCGCCACCGTCACATACTGGTTTCCTGGACCAAAGATCTTGTTCACAGCGGGTATAGACTCCGTGCCAAATGCCATGGCCGCAACAGCCTGTGCTCCACCTACTTTAGCGATCTTGTCTATACCTAGCAGCGAAGCCGTGTAGCGTATTGCCGGGTGAATGCTTCCACTTTTTGAGGGAGGCGTACAGAGTATAATTTCCTTGCAACCTGCCAATCGGGCGGGCACACCCAGCATCAGCAAAGTTGAGAATAAAGGCGCAGTACCTCCAGGTATGTACAAGCCAACCAGGTCAATGGCCACACTTTTTCGCCAGCAAGTCACACCGGGCATCGTCTCTACCTGCTTCGGCTGCTCTGCCTGCTGCGCGTGAAAAAGCTGAATATTACTGTAGGCCTGCAAAATAGCCTCTTTCAGCTCAGGTGATAATTCACTTTCTGCCGCCGCGATTTCCTCCTGAGAAGCAAAAAGGCTATCCAGTTTTACGCCGTCATACTTCTGTGTCAGTTCCAGCAAAGCGGCATCGCCTTGTTCTTGTACCAGCCTGAAAGTATGGGCTATACCTGCTTCCAGATCCTCAAAATTCTGCGTCGGCCGCTTTACCAGCTCCTTCCAATCGGCTTGAGCTGGATATTCTATTTTGCGCATCATACGATCATCTTTTCAATAGGAACTACCAATATGCCTGTGCTCCGGCATCTTTCAGCTTCTCAATGATCTCCCAGAAATCATCCTCGTTCACAACAGAGTGCAGTGAGCTCCAGCCTTCTTCGGCCAGCGGCAGAATGGAGGGTGATTTAGCGCCCGGCAACAACTGGCTGATCTCGGCAATTTTGTCGTTCGGGGCATTCAGCAAGATATACTTGGCTTTCTGGGCACGTTGCACGGCGTGGATGCGGAACAGCAGATTATTCAGGATCTCCTGCTTCTCAGCATTTAGCCCACCATTTGCAATCAGAACCGCCTGCGATTTGAACACGCGCTCCACTTCACGCAAACCATTGCTGATCAAAGTACTGCCCGAACTCACAATATCGCAGATAGCATCAGCCAGCCGATGCTGGGAGCAATTTCAACAGAGCCGCTGATGGTATGGATGTGGGCCTGCACCCCTTTTTCGTCGAGGTATGCCTGCAGCAAGTTGGGATAGGATGTCGCAATGTTCTTACCCTGCAGGTCGCTGATGTCTTCGTACGGATCACCCTTTGGCACAGCCAGCGACAAACGGCACTTCGAGAAACCAAGCTGCTCTACAGCCAGGTGCTGCATGCCTTCCTCTACCAGCACATTCTCTCCTACGATTCCGATATCGGCAACACCGTCGGCAACATAGCCAGGTATATCATCATCGCGCAGGTATAGGATCTCGAGCGGGAAATTGGTGGATTCAGTTTTGAGCTTTAGAGAGCTGGTTATGAAAGAGATACCGCACTCACGGATCAGTTTAAGCGAGTCTTCACTCAGCCTACCGGATTTCTGGATTGCTAAACGTAGCATATATATTGAATGGATTAAATAGGTACAAATAAGAATAACCTTGCTGCCGGCAAAGTATAATAAGGGTACGATGACCCTACAGGGGGCTATATGGTGCTATTATTCCTCTTACGAGGAATGATGGAAATGATGATGATGCGCAGCAGAACCACAGGCAACAGGAGCTGCCGTGATAGAGGAAATAATGATATGTAGCGTGGTTTTGCTCATCTGCTGCTGCAAAGGTACAGTTGATTTTGGTTTATACAAATTAGTGCCAAAATTGTTTTTCCTATCGCATAATTTGGCCCTTAAATAAAAAGGCACCCGTCAGTTACGACAAGTGCCTTTTTATTTAAGGGCCATAAGACCCTGCAATCGTCAGCTTACTTCTTGAGGATCATCTTAATGGTCTGTGCTTTAGAGCCAGTGATCAGACGGGCCAAGTACACGCCTTCTGCCAGGTTACGGGCATCCAGTTCATACTCGTATACCTGTCCGGCCTCCGCCTTACCCGTAGCCACTTTCTTGATCAACGAACCTCTCACATCGTACACTTCCAGCGCAAACTGCTCTTCTGTATCGAAAGCAAAGCGAATCGTCGTGCGATCAGAGAAAGCGTTCGGATAGTTGTCGAAGCGGGCTGAAGACAAGCCTTCCAGTTGGTCAGCAGCTTCGAGTTTTTTGCCGCCTGGGCTAGCCGCAACTGCTTTGTTCTCGTGGATTACGATGGAACCGCCACCGAGGATAGTTAAGTCACTAAGATCAGCATTTTCATCTGTATCTCTAGCATTGTCATAAACCACATTGCTGCCATTCCAGATTTTAATTCTGAACTTATCATTACCTCCACCACCACTCACTTGGCCGTCAGTAGCAACCACCATGAAGTTATAAGTTCCAGCATGACCAGCAATCGTACCAGTACCTTTGTAAGTTGCTTTAGCACCAGAAATTACAAGTGAACCTGCATCATGAGCTGAGCTCTTGAAGTTGATACCACCTGCCTGGAACTGGAATTCGGTATTACCTTCTACTTCGTTCTTGCCTTTTTTATATTTGGCAACAAATCCGAAGTTAGCTTTGCCGACTGCATCAGAACCAGCTAAAGCTCCAGTAGGAGAATTGATCCAGCCGCCGCCAGTAATGAAGCCACCTTCTGGGTCGTATACTGAGATGAATACAGGTTCTGTTGTCAACAATTCGCCAACAGCATTATGATACTGAAGTACGAGTTTGTGAACACCAGGAACACTTGGAACAATTGCAGAGCCAGTGATGCTAGTTGCAGTTTTCACACCGTCAGTATTATCAATAAAACCCCACACCCACACCGGGTTATTCACAATACCAGTGTAGTTTGCAACTACTTCAACTTTTGTGCTGTACTGCACAGGCGCTGGGTTAACTATCACCACTGTAGGGATGGCATGGATAGTTAAGTTTGCTCCAACATAAGTCAGATTGTAATTGCTTCCAGCAGTTAAAGTGCCTTGCTCGATTGCGTATGTACCTACAGCTTCGCCAGGTTCTCTAATTAATTTCCCAGTGAAACTATCATTACCAACTAATGCTGGGCTGAAGGTATACGTTAGCGCTGGATCAGTTTTGTCAAACATTTTCTCTTTGGCATCTGCTGTAACAGTAATGGCCTTCTGAGTAATAGTAAGATTTGCTGAAATATAGGTAAGGGTATAGTTAGTACCTGCTGTTAGGGTATTCTGCTCAATTGCATAAACTCCTACATCTTCACCTGCTACTCTCTTTAAATTACCGCTGAAGTTCTCACCTGCTACAAGTTCACCAACTGCTACATTATAAGTAAGATTAGGGTCGCTATCTCCATATACTTTGCTTTTCGTAACAGCAGCCACCGTAATTGCTCTTGTTCTGATGTCAGCGCTAGCAGTAGCGGTAGTGTTGGCCGTGTAGTTGCGGCGTCAGCGCCGGACTTGCTCACAGAGGCAGTTACTTCCTTGCCAGTGCCAACGTTCTT
>NZ_AKIS01000111.1:0-37752 GCF_000277005.1 Pontibacter sp. BAB1700
AAAATGCGTAATATATAAAATATAATATATTTAATAATGTGGGTTTTGCTGTTAGGTTTTTTATAGATGTTATAACTTTGGATCGGGCGCCTGAGGACAAAACTTGGAGTCTTAAATTAGAGGAGCCAGTGCAAAACGTCAGACGAAGGATTTATAGTTAAGCCAGGTTAGTAACTCAGTTACTGAGAACTTACAGATTTGCCCGATACTGAGGTAGGCATTGTTATACGAGGGCCAAGGAAGATGTCGTTCCTCTCTAGCTTCGTTTTCCAGAGCTGATACTCTGCGCGTTCGCTTTCTTTTGTTATCTCACCTTCAATGAATGTATTGTTGCGCTCCTGGACTGTCCCATCCGGAAAATAATGGTTGTCGTTTCTACCATCCTGTCCCATGATTCCGATCACGTTGTTGCGGAAAGTGTTGTTGAAGGTCGAATTCTTTTTGTAAAAGTCGTACCCATAGAGCCCTTGGGTCCACATCCTGAATTTTTCGCCGTTCTCGAATCGGGCGGCGTTAACAGCACGGTTGTCATAGA
Source organism: Pontibacter sp. BAB1700 (assembly GCF_000277005.1). Lineage (NCBI taxonomy): Bacteria > Pseudomonadati > Bacteroidota > Cytophagia > Cytophagales > Hymenobacteraceae > Pontibacter > Pontibacter sp. BAB1700. Next base: position 536 of record NZ_AKIS01000111.1, read on the forward strand.
TCTCTATGTTATTGCCGCCGGCGATAGCGTAGTTATAGTTGCCCAGGTTTACCGTTTGGTTGTCGTGTATTTTCACATAGGCGGTAGCTACCTCCTTGGGATCGCCCATGCCGTCTTCGTACCAGGAATCAGCAATGATGCCACCACCTGAATAGTCTTTGCTGTTAGCTGGGTAAGGATAGGCTCCCTGGATGTAGTTGTTGTGGATGCGGATAGGTGATGCCGGCGTGCCTCGTGAATTCGAAAGATTGATGTTGTCTTCCACAAGCGACTTGTCCGGCTCGTTGATCACCTCGTTCCAGGCGATTTCGGCATACTGTATTGAGTTGCGGAAATTGAACTGCACAAATTGTGACCGGTACCAGCCATCATAAATACGTCCATCGATGTTCCTGGCTTTGTTAAAGCGAATCTTAATGGTGTTTTTTGGGCTGCTGTCGCCCTTGTAGGCGTCGCCTATGTAAATGCCGGCTGTATTCTCCATGTAGCAGTTCTCTACCACCACATGTTTGAAATCGTTGACGATCAGAAAACGCCGTGGCTTCTCATATATAATCCACGGGGTGGGGGTGAGGCCATAGCCTTTGGTATGTCTGACAGTAATATTGGCTGCGTGCCCCCAGCTTTTAATCAGGTAGCCGGCACCTCTTATACTTGAATTCTCAATGATGACTGGCTCGGATGTCCTGATTTCCACAGCAGCCACCTCAGAGTTTCTTGATTCCCAATTGCCGGAGTAGGTGCCTCCTTTACTGATCACGATCGGGTTGTCATAGCCAACCGTTGTAGCTTTGGCGCTCCTTTTGGCTCCGGGAAGGTGCCCCTGGGTATAATAGTAAGTAAAAAGCATTGCTACTACCAACAGGGGAATAGCAATGCTTAGTATTTTAATGTATGGTGAATCTAGCTTCAAATCAATAGTTTAGAAATCAAGAGGTGTTACTTTAAAAAATAACCAAAGAGTCTGCGCGTGTAGCCATTCGCCAGGTGAAATGGGATATAAGGCGTAGGGCAATTCTTGAGTGTGAACCTGGTAAAGTCACGCAGGTTACCGCCACCCTTCAAGTCAAACAGGTGCTTGTAGTAATTTTTAAAGCTCTTCTCGCTTCTGATCTGTCGCTCCCCGCTTTCTTCCGGATACGTGAGCAGTCTTGCATCATAGTTTACATACAGTTCAAATCCGGCTCTTCTGGCAGTATGGGTATAGTCGTAATCGGCTATATAATGCGGGAAGCGGTCCTGGTCGAAGAGCCCTATCTTCTCAAATACTGCCCGAGGGATAAGCAGGCCTCTGCCAGGCAGGTGCGTAACTGGGTGCAGGCCTTTCTGCTCTTCCGCTGATAGCGTTGGGAGCACTTCGTCGATGGTGTTCAGTAGCCAGTTAAGCCGTTCCCCTCCGAAAATGGGCTGTTTAGTATTGGCGTCCAGTTCGAGTGCCCCCAGTAGCGCGGCAGGTTTTTGCTCGTGCCAGTAATACATTTTTTCCAGCAGGCGCTCATCCGTAATCACATCATTGTTCATGGTCATGATGAGTTGGGCATCTTGCTTCAGCGCATGCCGGATGCCCATGTTCACGCCAGCCGTCCAGAACAAGTTGCCGCTACCTTTAAGCACTTCCACTTCGGGAAACTCTTCCCGAAGCATATCTTCAGTGCCGTCTGTTGAGCCATCGTCTACAATTATGACTTTAAAACGCTGATCAGTTTGCTTTCTCAATGACTGGAGACAGTCCCTTGTGTATTCTTTTCTGTTAAAAACAGGTATAACAATGCTTATCATATTATTCAGGTATAAAGCTTAGGTATGGGTACGGCTGCTGTTGCCAAATTTGCAACGAAACCTTGCAGACAGTACCGTCTACGAAAATATCAGCTTATGGAATAGTAGTTTTTTTACAAATTAAAGCTTAGCAGGCTCTTTAGCTTGGAGCTTACCTTGCCCTTGATCAAATGGTTAAAGTTTTTGGTGTCTGACTCGATATCGCGCACGACAAAGCGAGGGTGGCGCAGCGGGAAAGAGATCTCATTCTCTTTGATCTGTGCCTTGTTATCGTGTGTATTAAACGTGTGCGTAGCATCTTCACCGAATCCAATATTGCGGACCAGATTGACTTCTGGCACAATACAGAGTCCTGAGTTGCTGTAAACGGTAAACTCCCACTGATAGTCCCAGATGTCTCCGTTCGGAATGCTGGCAAATGCCTCCTCCAGTTTGCTCAGGCGGTAGGTCTCCTCAAATTTATTCAGGAAAAGCCCTTTCAGATAGCCTTTCTCTTTGAGCTCCGGGTATGCTTTCAGGTTAAAATCGAATAGCTGCCATGCTCTGCGCCAGGTAGCCCAGCCCCAGGCATTCACTTTGTTTGAGAAGTAATAGGAGTAGTCATTGTCCTTGCGCCAGCCATTCAGGTAGTTGTTGCCGCTGATGTGCATGATGCGCGTGTCGTGCTTGTACTTTTCGAGAAGCTCCTGGCAGAACCAGAAAAAGCTTTTAGAAGGCACACAATCATCTTCGAGAATTATGCCCGATTCTTCGTGCTCGAAGAACCAGCTTATTGCCGTAGCCGGAGCTACACCACACTTCAGGTTTTTCTCCTGAAACAGCGTTTTCACTTCGCAGTCCCAGTCTACCTGCTCTACAATGCGTCGGGTTTCGGCGCACTTCTCTATATCTGTCTCCACGCCAGGTCGCGGGCCGTCAGCGGCTACATACAGTCGCGCGGGTTTTACCTGTCGGATACGGTCGAATACTTGTTGTGTGGTATGAGCTCTATTAAATATAATCAACAGCACAGGTGTGTGCAAGGGGGTGTTCGGAATAGAATTACTCATAATATTAAGGTATAACAATATGTTTGGAACTGTATACTGAAATTGCTCTCAGAAGTTGTTATGCTCAGGCAGCTGTTAGTTTGCGGTACTGTCCGATTGCTTTTGCCTTCCAGCGGGAGCCGAAGTCGCGCAGGTAGGTCGTTCGCTCAACGCCGTCTTCTTCCATGTACACAATCGTCCAGCCTAGTATGGCATAGTAGAACACGGGCAGCACGTAAGAGAAACCATATACGAAACCTGTACTGATAAAAGCTACCAGTATGATCTGGTGCACGGTCATCGCTTTGGAACGCAAGCCTTTCACAATAGCGTAAATGGGCATGATCGAGTAGATCGCCAATCCCACAAAACCTGTGTAGAACAGTACATCTACATAAAAGCTATGGAAGTGGTGTCCCTGACCGTCGTCAAACACGGCTCGTTGGTGTCGTCACGCCAGAACTGGATGGCAGCTCAAAACCCTCGAAGCGCATGCCTATCAGCCAGTTATCCTGGATAAAGGGCAGGTATGACATCCATTGTATATAACGCCAGCCACCCGTACCCTGCGAGTCGAAATTTTCGATGTCGGAGAAACTCTCCTCTATTTTGGTGATGATCTCGGGGTTGGTGGAGAATAGAAAGGCGCTGCTCGCTATACCTGCGATGAGCATCACAATGCCTATGGGCATGAACTTGGCCACGAAGTTGATAGAAAGACCTGACTTGAACCGGATAAGCAAATAGTAAACGATCAATATGATAGCTGTCGAGATCCAGACGGTACGGTGCTGGAAGAACACGATAGACACCAGGATAAAGAAAGCCATGAACAAGCTGAAAAGCTTGCCCTCGAAAATGTACTTGCTCAGGAAATACATAAACGGAATGACAAGCATGTAAACCGAGGAGGCGTATACTCCGCGCTCATGCGAAGTAAAGGCACCAAGACTCAGTTTATCGGGGTGCACCACAATCACACTGAGCCAAAAACCACCCAGGATGAACCAAACCAGGTGCGAAAACTTGAGGTAAAAATTGCCTTTGTAAAAGGTATAGACAAAGAAAATAAAGTAAAACAGGAACAGCTTTTGGAATACGTGCGGGTAAACCATCGGTGTGCCATAGAAGTAGTACGACTCAAACACCATCGCGAACACATACAGCGTGGTAAGTCCAAAGGCTACCCGCATTACAGGCGACATGCGCATGAAGTACACAGCGCTGTAGCCAAACGATAAGGCCGCCATACCTTTCATCAGCATGTTCAGCATGTTTCCCTGTGCCTCCAGGTTGTTCGGAAAGGCCAGCTCCGTGAACATATTGTCCATGAGCAGGATCAGGGCTATGGGGATAATAAAGAGAAAGCTGTAGTTAATTTTCATTGTAGCGGGCAATCCAACATCTACTGCAGCTATTTGGCAGTGTGTATGGTGTTACGGTGTAAAGCATCTTCAGGTTCGTACTGTGTGTTGTCAGGCTGAATGGGTCTGCCCACTATTTCGCTGTAGTAAGCCAGGTGCTTGTCTATGATCACGTCCTCAGAAAAGCTGGCACGGGCAAAGGCACGGCCTTTCTCCGTCATTTCCGCAGTCAGTTGCTCGTCCTCCAGCAGTCGCAGCAGCGCAGCAGCTATGTCGTCGGGCGACTCCACATTGCAGAGCAGGCCAGCCTTACCGTGGTCGAGCAGATCAGGTATAAAACCGCTTTTGCTGCCGCCTATTACAGGCGTGCCCCCCACCATGGCCTCCAGAGGCACCATCCCAAACGACTCTTCCCGGGCGGGGTGAAGCAGCACACGCGCATGCACTATTTGCTGGTACACTTCATCGAAAGGCAGCGGGCCTAAAAAGCGCACGCCTTCAGTCAGTCCATTGGCTTGGGCATACTGCTGCGCCAGGCCGCCTTCCTCCATGTCTACTCCTATTAAATGATACGCCAGTTCGGGATGTCTGGCCCGCACCTGAGCAAAGGCATGGAGGGCATTCTGCACATTTTTGCGGTGTGTAAAGCCCTGCACAGCTGTAGTGATGTAGTTACCCTTGATCAGCGGCTCAGGGATGCTCTCCTCCAGTTCGCTTGTGTAGAAGTTGTCGATAATGCGCGTTTTTTTCTGTGTGCGCCTTGCCAATTGGTTATAGGTATAGGATGAGTTGGCAATAAGATGCTTCGCCTTCGAGACTACAATGGAGTTGATTAACCAGCGCACCACGCGGAACATATCCGGAATGTTAAGCAGAATCTGAAACGCAACGTCGTGAAAACTGATGGCAGTTGGCTTTCCTGTTTTTAAGGCTGCCCAGGCATATTCATAGCTCCAGAATGCACTGATAAATTCAGCCGGATGAGCTACCATCATCTTACGAAGATCCTCTACCTCAAAAAGAAAGAGGCGACGGCCAGGCTGCGGTTTCTGGCGGCTAATGCAAACCTTGAGGTTGCCGCTCTCCAACACCATTGGCTCCGCAATCTCGGTTGAGTTGGTATAGGCAATTACTTTAAAGCCTCTTTTCAGCAATGCATTGATGAAATGCGAAGTTAGAGGAAACGCATTGGTCTGAGGTAAGTTTTTAATTTTAAGGTCCCAGTTAAGTATTTGCAAATTAACGGGTCCGGCTACTCCTATAGTCATTTGGTTTTGTCCTAAGGTTATTTAGTGTGCATTAGGTCTGACAAGGCTGGCTAACCGTCGACACATCTTTCATTTATACCTTGTTTATACATGCTCAGTTTCTTTTACCAAACTCTTTCTATATCGCATCAGCATTCTTCCATAGTAGGAGGTTGGATTGTCCTGTACGCCCAGCTTGGAAAAGATCATATGCAGCTGTTCCTTGAGTGCACTGTGCGGGAAGAGCAGTATCATAGCAAGAAATACAAAGGCACCCGTGATCATCTGTGCCAGCAGGATCACCAGGTGCGGCAGCTCCATGCCACGCAGCAAGGTGCTCATCAGGTATACAACTACAGCTACGACAGCGCCATTCAGTAAGCCTGGCAGGTATACCCGCAGCTGCTTCCAGTATGAGAGGTACAGTATTTTCTTCATCAGGGTTTGGTACATGCCGATCCGGATGAGCTCGCTGATCAGCAGCGCAAAGCCGAAGCCTACCAGGCCATAGTCTTTCAGTAGAAAGAATAAGCCACTGATCACAATGATCAGGGTTATCGTGATCACAATCTTCCAGTTAAGCACAGCCTTGGCATCGCACACAATGCCGGCAAACATGGTGATGAAGCTAAGCGGAATAGCCAGACTCAGCACCTGCAGTACAGGAATAGCTTCGCCCCACTGGTCGCCCAGCACCACGTACACGATCTCAGGTGCCGCAATCATTATACCCAGACAAACCGGTATGATCAGGGTCGCCAGCAGGGTGGTGCTGGAGAGGTATACCTTGGCCAGTTTGTCGGTTTCGGATTGCAGCTTGCTGAACGAGGGAAAGACAACACGGGATACAGTGCGTGTCAGGTTGTACATGGGCAGGTTGACGAGCATAAAAGCCCGGTTGTAGATACCCAGTCGGTAGGCACCAAATACGCGGCCTATCAGAAGTGTGGCCAGTTCAGTGTAGATAAACTCAAAAAAACTGATGACAGACATTTTGCTGCCGTAGGCGAGCAGGGCTCTGTAAGCCTCCCACCGCACGACCGGCAGTACATTGTGACGCGCCATGACGTACGCTCCCAGTGCCACCAGTGCCTGCTGTACCAACGAGGCATACACAAGGCTCCATACCCCAAAATCCAGCCACGCCAGCAGGATGCCTACTCCCAGGTACGACACCACGTAAGAACCCGTTTCCACGATGCTCAGTGCCTTGAATCGCATGTTGCGCTGCAGTAAGCTGGTTGCTGTGGCCGACACGCCCCCGACAACAAAAGCCAGCGCCATGACACGCACAATGGGCACCACTTCCGGCATGTCGAAGATCAGGGTGGCATAAGGTGCAAGCGCCCAGGCCAGCACCGTAAATACAGCACCCAGCAGGCGGAGGAGGTGAACGCTGCCCGGATGTTCTCAGTGGTCAGTTCTTCTTTTTGGATGATAGCCTGGTTCAGGCCCAGATTGGCAAAATAGTAGCCAAAGCGCAGGATAACAGCTGAAAGGGCGACCAGACCAAAGGCCTCGGGAGCGAGTAAGCGAGCCATAGCCGAGGTATAGCCAATCTGCATCACGGCATTGGCAATGGTGCCAGCCGAGCTCCACTTCAACCCACTAACCGCCTTCGAAGCTAAATTTTTACTCATGTATAGGTTCAGGTAATCGTGTCTTTCTCAAAAAAGGTGCTGCAGGAATCTGCATCCCACAGCACCTCTAAGATCAAGCGCACATGTAAGTATTGCTTAGGCGCTATACGTAATAGTAGCTGCCTTTTTTCTTGTATCCGTACTCGTAGGTGTTGTTGTAGTCCAGGTCATTGATCACCATGTAGATGTTCTTCAGCTTTCGGGCTGCGTACAGCTCGTTCACCTGTGTGAGCATGTCCTTGCTGGTGTACTTGTGCTTCACTACATACAGGTTTACGTCCATGTGCTTCATCAGGATAAAGTACTCAGCCACAAATCCGATTGGTGGCGTATCGATCACCACATATTCGTACTGTTCCTTCAGCTTGGCGATCAGCTCGGCCATACGCTTGTGCTCCAGCAGCTTGATGGCATTGTCAGGTATAGGACCGCAGGAGATAATATCCAGGTTCTCAATATCGGTTTTCTGAATCACTTCTTCCAGCGGCAGTCCCTGGCTCAGGTATGAGGAAAGACCAGCTGCGTTGTGCGTGTTGAAGTACTTGCTAAAAGTAGGCTTGCGCATATCCGATTCGATCAGGATGGTGCGTTTGCCTGCCATGGCCATTTCACTGCTCAGGTTGACAGAGGTAAAGGTCTTGCCCTCGCCTGACACCGATGATGTCACGCCTACTATCTTGAAGTCGGTTTCGGACATCAGGTACTGCAGGTTAATACGGATGGACCTGAACGACTCGGCAATGGCAGAGCGTGGATTGTTTTTCACGGCCAGCTTGTCAGCCTTGGTGCCATGCGCGATAACACCCAGGAACGGAATGTTGGTCACATTGTTCAGGTCGTTCTTACCCTGTATGGTATTGTCTACATTGTCGAGCAGCACGATGAGGGCGGCAGGGATGATCAGGCCCAGTATGAAGGCCAGCATAAAGATCATCTTCGGCTTCACGTTCACCGGCCCGGCTCCCCACATGGCGGCCTTGTCGACTACTTTCTTGTCAGTGGTGTTCGTAGCCAATGCAATAGCCGCTTCGGCGCGTTTTTCGAGCAGGAAGTCATACTTCTTATTCACAAAGTCAGCCTGGCTCTGCAGTTCCATCAGGCGGCGCTCATTCTCAGGCACTTTTGCAATGCTGGACTCCAGCTGGTTGATGCGCTTGTCTACGTTTGCAATGGAGATGTCTGTAGAGCGCACCAGGTTGCGGATGTTCGCAATGATGGCATTGCGTGTACTTTTGATCTCGCTTTCGATCACCCGGATACGTGGGTTTTCGGCAGTGGCACTCACACTATAGGAGGCTTTCTGCTGGTTCAGGCGCGAGAGCTCGTTGAACAGGTTGGCCAGGTTAGGGTTCTGTATACCTGCCACGGCCGGCGACACAGCCTGTGTAAAGCTTTCGTCGTCTTCTATCTGGTCGAGCACCGTCACGTAGTACTGTTTCTCAGTGGTCAGCTTGGACCTTTCCATCTCCAGCTGCGCCATTTTTTCATAGCTGATGTTCGACTGCATGTCGATGTTGGCGATGCGGTTGGTAGAGCGGAAAGTAGAAAGCGCCTGCTTGCTCTGACGCAGCGAGTCAGTCAGGGTTGCGATCTGGCTATCAATGAATTCCAGTGTTTTCTGGCCATTCATGTTTTTCTCGTCCAGGTCACGCTTCACGTAGGTTTCCATCAGCGTATTGAGGAAGAGAAGCTCCTTTTGTGGGATAGTGCCTTGGTGCTCAACTCCAGAACACGTGCCTCACGCTCAATTGGCTTGACATGCAATGTGCTGGCATACTGGGCTACCTGGCTTTCCATGCTGTTGAGCACGAAATAGTGCTTTTTAGCGTCAATCTTGTCATCAGGATTGGCTCGCTCAATCGTAAAGCTCAGGTATTTGTCTTTGTAAGGCTTGCCGAACTCCAGCACTTTAGTATAATCTACCTCAGTAATGATCTGCTCAACGGTATGCTTTCTGAAATCATACAGTGGAGGAGTTTCAGCCTTTACAGTCAGTTCGTACTCTTTGTCGTTCAGCACACGCACCTCCAGCGGAATGTCCACGAGTTGGAGTGAGCTGGTATCAAGGCGTACCACGAATGGAGCGTTTTCGTACTGCTCCTCTTTAATAAGGTCTAGCCCCGTATTGAGCCAGTGGCCAGGCACTTTATAGTACGACACCGAGAAGTCGAGCTGCTTGAGGGTACTGCGAATCATGTCGGATGAGGTCAGAATGCCGATTTCATCTTCTACTTTGATTCCTTTGTTCTGTACATCCAGCAGGTTCAGCAGTTCCTGTGCTTTCTTAGAACCGGTATGCTGATCTCCCAGCAGGAGTGTTGACTTAAAAGCATAGATGCGGGTAGAGCTTTTAACATAAACATAAGCCCCTGCCATCGCCACCAGTACAAAAGCCAAAAACAGATACCATCTGGTTCGGAACTTGAAAAGCCAGCTACGCAGATCTATTTCGTGCTCTTTATTTTTTCGTTTCATGGAGGATTCTTACTTAAAATAATTCAGGATAACTGCCGCCGTAGAAATAACCCCCAGGGCAATGGTGACCACGTTAAGCGACACCAGGTTGTCGCGTTTAACCTGCGCAACGGACGGCTCTACATACAGCACATCATTGGGCTGCATAAAGTAGTATCTAGATTGTACGATATTCGGGTCTTTAAGGTCAAGCAGTACTACTTCAGATCCACCAGGGGTCTGACGCACCAGCTTCACATTCTCGCGGGCAGCACCGCGTGTCAGGTCACCCGCCATGCCGAGCGCGTCGAAGAGGGTTGCCCGCTCGTTGTACACGAAGTATTGGCCCGGACGGTTTACTTCGCCCAGCACACTTACTCTGAAGTTGATGAGCTTCACTACTACGGTAGCGTTGGTGATGTAGCGGTCTACGTTGCGTTGAATCAGCTCCTGGGTTTGCTGCAGGGTAAGCCCTGACACTTTCACTTTGCCCACATTAGGAAGATTCACGTTACCTTCATCGTCCACGGAGTAGCCGCTCAGAAACATAGTGCCCGGATCAGCAAAACCGAAGGCGCTTGAGGGGGGCACGATGTTGTATATATTGGATATTTCAGGTTCTAAACTCTGCACCTTAATAGAAAGCACATCGGCAGGCTGCAGCTGGTAAGGCTTGTAGCTGGTTTGCATAGAGGTTGCCGCTGTTTCTTTCAGGTTCTCATTTTGCATGTATACGAGCTCCTTTTTGCTCAGGCACGAAGAGGCGCTTATCAGTAGGAGTAGAAAGTATACGACTCGTCTCATTTGTTTTGGTTAGGGTGTTGTATATGGTGAAGATTGTGTAGAGGCTGCTCATTTACAGCACTCCGGGACTACATACTGCTTAAGAATGGCAGTATGCATACCCAAAAAATTGTATCAGCCATATATACTATAGGAGCCGCAAAAAGATTCTGATTTTAGAAAATATTATGTGATTTTAATGTAGTTATTACTTGTGTTGTGTTTTAAGTAGCTGACAATTAATATTTTGTGTAATGCAAAAAGTTTGTGAATTAAAATTGGAGAAAAGCAGTAATGAAATTAGAGCGTTAAATTAATATAACTATATTATAAGTAAAGTGCAATTAATGTATAGGAGGGGGTGAATTAGAGAGAGTAAATGAACAGGGAGACAAGGTAGTAGGTAACCGGTGTTACTTGCAGACAGAGGGGGCACAAAACAAAACCACCTTTCCTATACACAAGGTATAGAAAAGGTGGTTTCGATACATATATAAAGGGTATATAGTATGCTTGACTATTCAATCCATTTGGTACGGCGCTGTTTAGCGCGGGGCTCAGGCATCTGGCGATGTTTCAGCTTATCAGATGTTTTGCGTATCAGCTGCTGCGAAAATCCTTCGGCATGCTCAATGATTCCACCTTTCAGCTTCCAGCCTTGCGGAAATAATACGGCAACCTCTGTTGCCAGTGTTTCGAGGTTAGGGGCTACTACTATATTGTATTCCATCTTTTGAGTAAATAAACAAACTATAGAACTAATATAGTGGATTATAACATAGGTTGTATGCGGGTGGCTACGGAAATTTAGTGAATGGGGTTACATTCAGAATAAAATTTAGATGATTATTAAAATGATTCAAAATAAACATAGTGTTTCGACGCTTTTTGCTGGATTAGTTCTATTTGGCTCCATCCGTGGCGAAGCGTATCCTGAAAGAGGTGAGCTTATCTTCATTTGATTCGAGCGAAAACTGGAAGCCGTGGCTCAGCAAAATCTCCCGAATCATGGTCAGGCCGATGCCCTGCCCGGTTTCTTTCGTGCTGAAGAAAGGCGTGAACAGCATGGGGCGGACGTGATCAGGTATACCTTCGCCATCGTCGGTGATTATCAGGCAGGGCGGTTCCTGCTGCAGCTCCACCCAGATGTTTCCTTCTGACTTCACGGCCTCCATGGCATTTTTGAGGATGTTGAGCAGGGCCTGTTCTATTTGCTGCTCGTCCATAGATATGCAAAGGGGGGCAGCGGGAAGCTGTAAAGACAGGGCGATCCGTCGCTGCTCCAGTTGGGGAAGCATCAGCCGTTCGAGCCGCTTGAGTAGCACCTGTACCTGCACTGGCTTTTTAGAAGGAGCGGGGAGGCGTACGACGTCTGCAAAGTTGGCCATGAACCTGCTTAGGTTGGTATTACGGTCGATGGCAACCTGCAGGGCGTAAGTAAAATCTTCGCGGTGTTCCTCGTCTATCTGTGGGGTATAGTACTGCACCGAGTCCAGGATCGAGTTGATAGCGCCGGTCGAGTTGTTTACTTCATGCGACATCATCCGGATCACTTTTTCATAAGCCTGTCGTTCATTTTTGATAATAGCTTCAGTTAGTTCCTCCAACATAATGAAGGCACGCTTAAAGCCGCGGTCGATAAAGTAGGCCCGGTGCGCCCTGAACGTGCGAATGCCATTGAGGCGGAAAGTATAGGGCTGGCCGGCTTGTACCTGTGTCAGTTCACGTGCCCAGGTATTGGGCAGTGCCTCCAATGCGCTGCCCTGCAATGTGTGGCCAGCCAGACTCAGGTAACGCTCGGCGGCGGGGTTGATGCTTTCGATGCGGTCATCAAAGTCAAGGAGGATGATGCCGGCAGGAGAGGCTCGGATGATTTTCTCGAGCAGGAAGCTTTTTTCTGCCTGCGCCACCCGTTCCTGCCGCAGCTGCTCGATCATGCGGTTGTACACGTCTACCAGTTCATCCAACTCCGGCTGCCCTACCCGCACAAATTTGGTAGAAAAGTCCTTGTCACGGATGGACTCTATACCTGCCCGGATCAGGTTAAGCGGTTTAAAGAAGGCAAAGTACAGGTTCACCGTTATCACCACGGAGATCAACACCAGCACTTCCATACCTATAAACAGCAGCTTGTTCTCCTGCAGCAGGAAATAAGCCATAGCAGCTAGAAGGCAGTGTACTGCAACCGCAAAAAGGATGAACTTAGTCCTGAGATTCATAGGGGATGCCAAACTTTTCGAGGCGACGGTAGAGGGCGGCCCTGCTCAGGCCCAGTGCACGCGCTACTTTGCTCACATTGTTGTGGTAATAGGCCATCGACTTCCGGATCATCGAGGCTTCGATCTCGTCCAGCGTCATGGTACCCACAGCCGGCAGGGCTTTGTCGCCAGCCTTCACAGGCCCCTGCTGCGCCTGCGCCTGGAAGTCATCGGCGCTCAATACGTCATCTTCGGCTACCAGCACAGTGCGCTCCACCAGATTTTTCAATTCCCGAATGTTGCCCGGGAAAGAGAGCTCCTTTAACCAATGCAGCGCTTTTGGGCTTATCTCCAGTTCAGGCCGGTGATAGGTCTTTTTCATGTTCTCCACGAAAAACTGTACCAGCAGCGGGATATCATCCGGGCGCTCACGCAGGGCAGGTATACGTACCTTGATCAGGTTGATGCGGTAGAACAGGTCTTCGCGGAATTTGCCTTCCTCCACCATTTGCTCCAGGTTGCGGTTGGTGGCACACACTACCCGAATGTCGAGTTTGCGTGAGCGACTGTCGCCGAGCACTTCGTAGGTGCGGTCCTGGAGCACGCGCAGCAGTTTTACCTGGCTGTTCATGTCCAGCTCACCGATTTCGTCGAGGAAGATGGTGCCCTTGTTGGCCATCTCGAAACGACCTACCCGGTCGGCTTTGGCATCGGTGAAGGCACCGCGCTTATGGCCGAACATCTCACTCTCAAACAGACTGGCTGAGATGCCGCCGAGGTTTACCTTCACGAAGGTTGGGACTTGCGGAGGCTGTTGCGATGCACGGCCTCCGCTATTAGTTCCTTGCCCGTACCGCTCTCGCCCTCGATCAGCACGGAGGCATCGGTTGGCGCGATCTGCCCGATCCGCTTCAGGATCTGCAGCAGCTGCGGGTCCTGGCCTACGATGTTTTTGAAGTCATATCGCTGGTCCAGTTTTTTGCGGGTTAGGGCTTCGTCTTTTACGGGTGCCTGCTGCGACAGACTCAGGGCTGTGCGCACCGCCTGCACCAGGTAATCGTTACTCCAGGGCTTGGTAATGAAATCGGCCGCACCCAGACGCATACCCTCCACCGCCAGACTAATGGAGCCCCAGCCCGTGATCAGTATAACAGGTAGCTGCGGCATTCGTTGCTTGAATGTTCCCAGCAACTGTAGCCCATCATGACCTGTGGTTTCGATGGAGAAGTTCATGTCCATGATCACGAGCTGCAAGGGATGCTGCTGCGCTATTGCGAGCGCCTCGCTCGGGGAAGCGGCCTCTTGTGTTTTAAAGCCGTGCTGCTTGAGCAATATGCTCAAAGAGGCACGAACCGCTACATCGTCATCTATTATCAGGATCATGGAACTGGAGCTGCTAAATCAGGTATAAAGATAATTTTTTCAGGTATAAATTGCTATTACTCTTCGTGTAGGGCGATGGCAGGGTGGATGGTTGCTGCTTGTCGGCTAGGGTAGAGGGCACAACCAACTACCAGTATATAGATAACAACCACGCTAATACCCAAGGCTAAGAAGTAGACTACTGATTCAACCTCAAATACCTGTAGCAGCGGAAACTGTACGGCAAAGGCCACACCTAGCAGCAGACCGAAAGTAGCCAGCACCAGTACCTCGCCGATAAACTGCCGGTATACCTGATTGGCCGAGGCGCCCAGCGCCCTGCGAAGTCCGATCTCGCCGTTGCGGCGGCTGATATTATACCACAGTACCCCAAATAGCCCCAGGGCCACATTAAGGATTAGAAAGCCGCAGACAAGGCCCAATGCAATCATGGGTACCATCGTGAGCTTTGATTTATTCTGACGCATTTTTTCCAGGGTCGCCACTTCCAGGGTCCAGTCTTTGCCTATACCTGAGATCTCTTGCACCATCTTTTCTTCAAACGCCACTCCGGTTCCAGGCTTCACCCGGATCAGGAGCTCACCCCAAAAGGACTTGTCACTTTGCTGCAGGCTGATCCGGGTGAAAAAGGCCGGACGCTCGGCGGAGTACTCGCTGTAGCCCCGGAAGTGGTCCACAATGCCCACCACCTGGTAGTTCACCGAGTCATTTTGGGGTATGAGTTTACCTAGTGGCTCTTCTTCACCGAACAGCTGCCTTTGCATTTCGCGGTTTATCACAATGGGCTTGTGGTGGGCGGCATTGTCCTCGGGACCAAACCAGCGGCCCTGGCTGAGCTGTACCTGCAGCACATCCTCGTAGTCATCGTCTACTTCGTAGTGGTCTGCCTGCGAGCTTCTCTTGTTGCCGTACGACAGGTTATCCGTCATTTGGCTAAAGGCAAAAGGGGCATTACTGTTTGTGAGAGCGGCATGCGAAACCTCAGGGTAGGCACGCACCTGCTGCACCACCTGCTCCAGTTTCTGGTGGTTGAGGGCGGCGGAGTCGGCGCTGGGACGCATGGTCAGCAACCACACATTGTCGTGCTCGAAGCCAAGGGGCTTGGTATAGTTGCGCACATTGTACACGACCAGGCTCATCACCCCGAAGAGTACCAGGAAGCAAAAGAAGATTTCGGTCATGAGCAGGAAATTGCTCTTTTTGCGGTTCCAGATCAGTTTAAATAAGTGGCGTATCATTTTGAACCTCCTTTCAGTGCCTCTACGGCATTTAAGCGTGACATTTTATAGGCCGGATACACTCCGGAAATAAGACCGAAAACCAGGCAGAGCAGCAGACCAAAGGCAAACACACGGATGTTGAGCCCCAGGTTTGCATAGACGATAACGCCGCTGTCGTTGATCAGCCAGAGCACGCCCGCCGACAGCACAAAGCCCAGCAAGCCCCCAAGCAGTGTCAGGAAAATGTTCTCGATGATAAACTGCCCGATAATGGTGGAAGAAGTGGCACCGAAGGCCTTACGCACGCCAATCTCCGAAGAGCGCTCCATGATGCGACTGATGTTGATGTTGACCAGATTGATAGTAGGCAGCAGCATGAACAACAGCGCCAGGACTGTCATGATCACATATAATATACCTATGCCGGAGTCTTTGCCATTGCTCAGGAAGGTGCGGGCAATGCTTTCCAGAAACGTATCGGGGTGGGAGGAGAGCGTCGTGCCTTTCTCTGTTTGCTGGCGTTCCACCTCCTGCATGATGCCCGCATACTCCTCTTTTATTTTTGGTACGTCGGCAGCCGACCTGGCTTTAATAGTGGCAAAGTAGGTGCCCCGGAGGCCAGGCCTGCTGAACTCCTGACTCTTCATGGTGATGGGCACCCATACATCGGCGTAGGAGTGCAGGCGCAGAGCCGGTACATCTTCTACCACGCCTACTACCTTGTACCGTACCTGGTCCACCACAATGTGCTGTCCCACAGCTTTATCTGTGCCGAAGTACTGCTTGCGGGTGTTTTCGTTGATCACGGCCACACGGTTTGCACCCCGCACATCCTGCTCGCTAAAGCCATTTCCTTCCAGGAAATTGAACTCCAGAATATCCCAGAACGCACGGTCTGTGTACTTGATATCCAGCGCAAGCTTACGGTTGTTGATGTAACTGTTTACCTGGAAGAACATGGAGTTGATAGACACCATTTCCGGTGTTTGCATGGTGCGCACATGCTGGTCGAGAAAGCGGTAGCTTGGCGGACCGCTGCTCGAAAAGCCTCCGTCGCGTTGCTCACGCATGATGTTTACAAAGAGCAGCTTGTCAGTTTCACGCTCCGGCATCTGCGGTCCGAAGGTATGGTCGAAGAGCGAGGAGGCCACCATGAGCACCAGCAATGTAAAGCTGATGCCGAAGAGGCTGATGAAGGTAAAGAACTTGCGTCGCAAGAGCACCTTCCAGGCTATTTTGATGTAATTCTTCAGCATGGCTATACCTTTTGATAATCGTAAGCATTGGTTTTCGCATCAGACACCTGCTGGCCATCGAAGAATCGGATAAGGCGCTCGGTCTTCTGGGCCATGTTCTCGTCGTGTGTCACCATCACGATGGTGGTGCCATCCTGGCGGTTCAGGTCGAGCAGGATGTTCATGATCTCTTCACCCATCACAGAGTCGAGGTTACCGGTCGGTTCGTCGGCTAGGATGATCTCGGGCTGACCGATCAGGGCGCGGGCTATGGCCACTCGCTGGCGCTGTCCGCCTGATAGCTGCGTAGGGTAGTGCTTGGTGCGGGCACTGAGGCCTACTTTTTCAAGGGCTGTGAGGGCCAGTCTTCTGGTTTCAGCTGCCGATGTGCCGCTGCGGTAGAGCAGCGGAAGCTCCACATTGTCGAGCACGCTCAGGTCATTGATCAGGTGGTAGCTTTGGAACACGAAGCCGATTTTCTGATTGCGGATGTGTGCCAGTTCTTTGTCCCTATACCTGCTGATGGGGTTTCCGTCTATCTCCACTATACCATTGGTCGGCTCGTCGAGCAGGCCCATGATGTTGAGCAGTGTGGACTTGCCGCAACCCGATGGCCCCATCACCGACACAAACTCCCCCTTGGGTATGTGCAGGTTGACGTTGTGCAGCGCTACCGTCTCAATCGTCTTGGTCTGGTAGACTTTTTCGATGTTCTTTAACGTGATCATAGTTTTATACCTTGGTTCTAATATCGATTAAATTGTTGAATTGCTGATTGTTAATTGCTGATTGTTGGGTGCACGATTAACCCACCCCTGGCCCCTCCTTTTGTCGAGGGCCCCTATCCCTAGAGGGGAATCTCGTGCACGATCCGAGCACGTCGCCACATGGCCCTACAGCTATACCTCTCACATTTTCAAATCTTCAAATTCTCAAATCTCCAAAACACTCATTCACTCATTTCAATCACCTGCTGTTGCTCAAAGTCAAATAGCGTGAGCTGTCGCAGGGTATAGTGGGCTGTCCAGAACGCACTGAGGGAGGCGATGTGGGCACGGCGGGCCTGGTCTTTTTCGGCCAGGGCGATGTTGAGGTCGGTGATGCTGATGCGGCCGATCAGGAAGGTGTTGCGGGCGATCTCGTAACGCTCCTGGGCGATGGCGTCGGCTTCGGCAGTGGTGGCAATGCGGGCTTTTAGCGTGTTGTACTGATTCACTTGCGTGAGCACAGCCTGCTCAAAATTGGCATCCTCCTGATCCACGGTGTACTGCACCAACTGCTTATTCAGCTCGGCCACTTTATAGATGGAGCGCTGCCGCCCCCAGTCCATGATCGGCATGCTGAAGCCGATGCGGGCCCGCTGCTGGTTCTCGGGACGGGTATAGATGTCTGTGAAGGAGGCGCCGCGGTTCGTAAGTCCGAAGGTGGCAAACAGGCTGGCATTAAAGCCGTTGTCGCCGTGGGCTTTGGCCATCAGTGCTTCGGCCTCCAGGAGCCTTCTGCTAAAGTTGATGCTCTCTTTGCGGTTTTTGCGGGCTTCTGCCAAGCTATCTCAGCCAGAACAGTCGTGGCAGGTATACCTTCGGGTGCTACCAACTCCAGTTGGTCTGTCTCTTTCATGCCGATGTAGGTTTTAAGGGCAAGCGCCGCGGTTTGCTGATCGAGGGAGGCCTGTGCCATGGCGAGCTCGGCGTTCAGCACGGCCAGGCGCAGCTGCAGCAGGTCGTTTTTAGAGAAGCGCCCGAGCTTATACTTCTCTTGCGCAATCTGGTAGAGTGTGTCGTTGCTGCTTTGGTTTTGGCTTGCGATGCGCTGGTTTGTCTGGGCGAGCAGCAGGTCGAAGTATAGCTTCGTGGCGTTTACGGCTATTTTTTCACGTTCCTCCAGGTAGGTCTTCTGCGACTCCTGGTAGCGGAGCGGCTCAATCTTTTTGGCCCATGACAATTGGTTGTAAGCAAACAGCGGCTGCTCTATACCTATGATGGCCGGGTTGCCGTTGTAGCGGGTCTGCTGACGGTCAAAATCGTCGAAGCGCTGCATCAGCGAAGTAACGAATATCCGGCCGCCCGTTGGGCTTAACATTTGGCTCAGACTCAGCCCAAGCTCGGAGTTGTTGATCGACACCGGTTTGAAATCGGTGGTACCGTCGGGCTGTGTTACGGGCATGATGGTGCGGCTGAAATCCGGCAGAGTACCGGTGAGGCTGAGCTGCGGCTTGTAGTCGGACTTGAAGCTGCGCCACTGCCAGTAGCTGTTTTCGCGGCTGGTCTCGGCCTGACGTGCCGCTGCCGACTGCTCCTGCGCCAGGGCGATCACCTCCTGCAAACGCAAGGTGCGCGTCGCAGGCTGTGCTATACTTGGCAGACAGGGCAGCAGCGTCACAAACAGCAAACAGATTTTGTATAGTTCTTTCATGGTTTTATTTGCATTGCACGGTTCTGTATCACCACACACGTCTCACAAATTCTCTCTAGGCAAAGGGCTGACAAACAAAAGGCTATAACTACCAAAATCTCAAACTCCTAAACTCCCAAACTCACTTCACTTTCACGTTGTCGAGGTGCTGGTAGTCAGCCAGGTCAGAGATCACCACTTGCTCGCCAGCTTGCACGCCGCTTTCCAACTCCACATAGTCCACATTGCTCACTCCGATTTTAGCATCTCTTCTTATCAGTTCGCCGTCGCGCAGCACGTATACCTGAGGCTTGCTGGCGGTTCTGAAGTAGGGGCCATTCTTCACGCGCAGTGTGTTCGGTTTGGAGACTGTGTGCACATATACATCCACTCTCAGACTCGGGCGCAGCAACTGGTGCGCTTTCTCTTCGAGGACTACAAAAAAAGTGACGATACCATTTTCGACCGTGGGTTTGATGGAGGCAATGCTGCCCTTTAAGTTGGTGTCGTTGATGCGCACCACCACGGTACTACCGACACTGATCTGGCTGGCGAAGGCATCTGAGATAGTAGCCTGCACGCGGTAGCTGCTCAAGTCAGCGAGTCGGGCAATAATGTCGCCTGCATTCACGTTGCTACCGATCTCGTTTTTCACCCAGGTAATGACACCTGGCTGTGTAGCACGTACCTCGGCCTGTTCCATTTTGCGCTGCAACTCCTCAATTGAGCGGCTCTGCATGGCCAGGGTATAGCGCAATTCCTGTTCATCAGCTTTGAGGAGCTGTCGCTCTGTTACGATTTCATGCTCTATTTGCTCCAGTTCCTGCTGTGCGATGCGGAGGTTGAGTTCGGCCTGCTTCACACTTTCCTGCGTACCGCCTCCGATCTTGAGGAGGTATTGTTCGTCTTCGAGCTGCGCCTGCAGACTTTTCACCCGCATGCGCTTTATTTCCAGCTGCGAGGCCAGGGCGTTTAGTTTCTTTTCGAGGTTGAGGTTGAGCTGCACCGTTTTGTGACGGCTTTGTTCCTGCTCGTCTTTGAGTTTGTCGTAGGCCAGTTGGGTATAGGACCTGTCGAGCAAGAGGATCTGGTCGCCAGGCTGCACCTGCTCGCCAGTGCTGTGCACCACCTGTTCGATGCGTGCCTGAATGGGGCTGGTGATCACCTGCTCATGCTCAGGCACCACGGTACCCGAAGCGGTAATGGTGGCCACCACGGGCCTTCTTCTACTGGTGCCGTACTAATTTCTGAAAAGTTGATGCTGGGGGTGATCAGGCTTCTGAATCCGAAGATGGCTACTGCTATAAGGGCAGCGGCTATACCTATTTGCCAAATGCGCTTCCGCTTCTGGGCTTGTCTGGTGCTGGCTGATAATTCACGATCCATAGTCTTATGTGGTGTATTGCTCGTGAGGGTATAACCAATTTAGATGCCAGTAATGTATGTTATTGATTTACAGTTATTTGTGGTTTAAAAATTTGATTTTTAGGAGGCTGCACCTGTTCAATATTGAACAGTTTGTGCGGTTTTGTGAGGGCTATTTCTCATGATTCAAAATAGATATAGTATTTTATCTATTTTAAGTATATTTGAGTTAAGCTAGCCTCAATACACTTGCCTTAAAACCCATAATTTTTAGAAAAGATGAAAGCAAACCAAATGCTATACCTAATAGTGGCGCTGTTGCTGCTGGCTTGTAGTGAGAAAAGGGTGCAGGAACTGACTGCGACAAGCACAGCTGAGCCTGTAAAGCCAACTGAAGTTGCCGGAGCGCTCACAGAAGAGGAAATGGAAGATTTGAGGCAGAAGTGTGAAGAGTATTACGCGTCCCTCACTGTGCATGACTCGGTGCGGATAGCTTACCTTGATAGGTTACTGGCAGATAAAGGAAGGAAGCTCACAGCCAATAACAGACAGTTTCTGATGCAGCTTAGGCAACAGTTTGCAAACAGTGACCCTAAACAGCCCGCCTGACGATCGAGCAGGCGCTTTTCCCGATCTTTAGGATTCCGGATCAAAGACTAGGGATTATCGGGCAGCCCGTGCCAGATATGGGCTGGCCAATGGAGTACACGGATTTGTCAGCTGAAAAGGCTTTATTGAGTAAATGGGTTGATCTTGAAAAAGGCTATTTGGACTCAACCAGAATGCTGCACTTTCCTGAAGCACTGAATTTACTATACCCGGCAGGTAAGCCACGGTTTTATCTTTACACGACCAAAACTACCGGCCAATCCCGTGTTCAGGACCTAGGGCATTATCAGAATGAATGCGCTGACTACTATCACTATACCTTTGATGAACAGGCACTGCAGACGGGAGATGAAGTACTTTTTGCCAGCAGACTTCCGCTGGACCTGACTTATGAAAACAATCCTGCTTTTGATAGCTGGTACAGGTCCAAGCTAATGCCAGACTGCGCCGACTGCCCCAGCAGCCACGACAAAGCCATATCTTTTGCAAAACTGACCGGCACTGAAAATCTCTATTTTATGTATGCGGATGCTTTTCCAAGTAATCGGGAACTGTACACTCCTTTGCGTGCATTGGTGGCGAAAGGAGAGAATGGGAAATGGATAGAACTATGGTATAGCGATATTGATAATTTCGGCTGCAGCTGTTTGTAAGGGTTTCCTACCCATGTTCAAATAATAGGGCCAATTCCGTATGGGCTATACCTTCCGACTTTCTGCCCCGTAATAACGGAAATGAAAGCGATGCTGCTATACTTTCTTTTCAGCTTATACCTGAGTCAGGGTGTGGCGCAAAACCTGGTGCGGAACCCCAGCCTAGAGGAAATTAAAGGCGGCATCATTGGTTTCAGGGGCGTGAGCGGTACACCTGATATAGCGTCCGTTGAAGGTAAAGTGATCATGTATCCGCCTTACTTCAATGCATATCGCTCCGAAACGCCCAGCAGACAGTTAACGAACATCGCTTTCGGAGAGGTTTGCCTGTGCCAGTGGTTCAGCTATGGTGCCAGCGAACTGACGCAGGCAGAACTGACTCGCCCACTCCAGAAGAACAAAGAATACCTGGTCTCGCTCTATACCATCAAAGCCTCTACCATAGAGCCGCCCATCAGTGAGATCACCGTGCACTTCACCGGCAGGCCAATACGATCAACCCGCCAGGTATACGGCCTCAAAGAGCATCCGCTCACCGGGGTCAGTATACCCTACCTGTCCTTGAAAGCCAATTCGGCTGGCCCGCTGGCGTCGCGGCAGGTATGGACAAAAGTTAGCACCGTTTACAAGGCCAAAGGAGGGGAGCGCTTTCTTGTTATCGGCAACTTTATGGAAGCTAATGCAGCGGCACTCCAATCCATGAACCCCGAAGAGGAGCAGGAAGAGAAAGGCAGCAAGACCAAAGGCACCTACTACTGCTACGACAACATTATTGTGGTGCTGCGGTCTGGAGCAGAGCAAGAAGAAGCACCCTCCACAACTGCTGCAACCGCCAGCAGCAGACAGCCTGCCCCTTTTACCATTGGCGAAACCATCACCCTCGAAGACATTAATTTCGCTTCGGGTGATCATCACATACTGTCTGTCGCCTACCCCATGCTCGATTCGCTGGCGGCTTTTATGAGAGAGGAGCAGGAGACGGTGGTGCGCATTACAGGGCATACTGATGACGTTGGTTCAGAAGAGGATAACCTGGCGCTTTCGGTGCGCAGAACGGAGGCTGTCAGGGAGTACCTGACAAACAGCGGCATTGCGGAAGACAGGATCTCGACAGAAGGGTTTGGTGAAAACATGCCAAAAGTAACCAACGACACCGATGAGAACCGGGCCCTAAACAGGCGGGTGGAAATTAAGATATCTCAAAAGTAGAGACAGAGGCAGTAGTGCATCACCTTGTGCAACGACGTGCAGCTCTGGTAGTTTCGTAGCTACCGTAGCTACTATCTTTCTCCCATAAACCTATCAAACCCGGTGCGCAACTGCGCATTTCTCCCCATCTTTCCTTAATTTGCCTCTTTCACTAAGCCACATAAACTATGAGTCATAAAGAAAGACTGGCTGCTATACGCCAGCAGATGAAAGAGCAGGGGCTGAGCGCCTACATCATTCCTTCCGCCGATCCGCACATCAGCGAATACCTGCCTGACCGCTACAAGTGCATTTACTTTGCGTCCGGCTTTACAGGCTCGGCAGGCACCCTGGTGATCACCCAGGATTTTGCCGGCCTCTGGACCGATGCACGCTACTTTGTGCAGGCCAAAGACCAACTGGCAGGCAGCGGCTTTGAGCTCGTGAAGCTGCAGGCGCAGCAAGCACCCGAATATATTGGCTGGCTGGCCGACCGTTTGGAGCAGGGTGAAGTAGTGGCTTATGATGCGAAGCTAATCTCAGTTGGTTTGGCAGAGCTGCTGGAGCAGGAGTTGACCCCACTCGGTATAGAGATGGCCACGGACCGCGACCTGCTGGATGCCATTTGGGAGGACCGCCCCGAGCTGCCAACTGCCTCCGCCTACCTGATAGGAGAGGAGACTACCGGTCAGTCAACAACTTCAAAACTGGAAGCACTGCGCAAAGCCCTCAAAAAGCAAAGAGCCGACTTCCACCTGATCTCGTCCCTCGACGATATGGCCTGGCTTTTCAACATACGCGGCTCCGACGTGAAGTGTAACCCGGTCGTGCTGAGCTTTGCACTGATCAGTCAGGACAATGCTGTTTTGTTTATAGACCAGGCAAAACTGAGAGAAACAGATAAGAAACAACTGATGGCCGACGGTGTGGAGCTGCAGCCATACGAGATGGTGGATCGCCTGCTTGCCGAACTGCCAGCCAGCTCTTCCATCCTGATCGACCCGAAACGCAATTGCTATGCCCTGTACAAGCAACTGCCAGCTGAGGTGCGCGTGATCCAAACCACCAACCCGACTACCTTCTTAAAGGCCATCAAAAATGAAGTGGAGGTAGAGAACACCCGCAAAACGATGGTGAAAGACGGTGTGGCCTTGACCCGCTTTTTCAAATGGCTGGAAGAGAATTTGGGCAAAGAAACCATCACTGAGCTATCAGTTGCCGATAAGGTGCTGGAGTTTAGGGCAGAACAAGAGGGTTTTGTTGGCGAAAGCTTCGATACCATTGCCGGCTACAAAGCGCATGGTGCCCTGCCGCATTATAAAGCCACACCGGAGAGTGACGTGGAACTGAAGGCCGACGGTCTATTCCTGCTTGACTCCGGCGGACAGTATACGACGGGTACTACCGATATCACCCGTGTAGTTTCATTGGGCAACCTCACCGAAGAAGAAAAGATTGACTATACCCTGGTGCTGAAAGGCATGATCGACGGCGCCACTGCCCGCTTCCCAAAAGGCACGCGCGGCTACCAGATCGATGCCATCACCCGCAAACCCCTCTGGGACTATGCCCGCAACTACGGTCACGGCACCGGCCACGGCGTTGGCTTCTTCCTGAACGTGCACGAAGGCCCGCATGTATTCAATCCGTCGCCTACGCCAGTTGATATCGAGCTGGGCATGATCACCTCGGTAGAGCCGGGGCTTTACCGTCCGAATCAGTACGGCATCCGCATCGAGAACCTTGTACTAACTATACCTGACGAGGCCAATGACTTTGGCGAGTTCTATACCTTCGAGCACCTGACTTTAGCGCTGATCGACACGGCTCCGGTGAAAAAAGAGCTGTTGGATGAGCACCAGATCAAGTGGCTGAACGACTACAACCAACTTGTGGTAGACAAGCTCGGACCGCAGCTAACAGAGGAAGAGTTGAACTGGCTGCAGGAAAAGGCAAAAGCGATTTAATTGTTGATTGCTAATTTTTAAACCAGCTATATCTGTGCAAGGTATAGCCGGTTTTTTTACGCTTATCACTTTCCTCCATTTTCTAGTATATTTGTAAAACACCTGTACCACCATGAAACAAACCACCAGCACCATCCTCATGATCGAGCCGACGGGCTTTGCTTATAACCCGGAAGCAGCTGAAACCAATAGCTTTCAGAGAGAGCTGCAGGACTTCACACCCGGACAGGTGCAAGACATCGCTCTGCTGGAATTTAAAAATGCTGTAACGGAGCTACGAAATCTAGGCGTGGAGGTAATCACGATTCGTGACCCTGAAAACGCAGGTACACCTGACTCTGTTTTTCCAAACAACTGGTTCTCTACCCACGCAGAAGGGCAGCTGGTAACATACCCAATGGCATCGGCCAGCAGACGAAACGAACGACGCGAGGAGGTCATTGAGCAGATCAAGCATGCCTGCCAGTGTGGGGAGCATGTGATGCTGGAGTTTTTTGAAGAACAGGAAACACCTGTGTTCCTCGAGGGGACGGGTAGCCTGGTGCTCGACCGTGTGAACAAAATAGCCTATGCCGCGGTGTCGCCTCGCACGAGCCTGGTGGCGCTGCAGCATTTCTGCGACAAGCTGGGTTACGAAGCGGTTACTTTTGAAGCCTACGGACCGGCTGGCGAACTGATCTATCATACCAATGTGATGATGTGTGTGGGTGATACTTATGCGGTGGTGGCCCTGGATGTGGTGGACGAGCAGGACCGCGAGAAGCTATATACCAGCCTGAGCGGCAGCGGCAAAGAGATCATCAAGATCAGCAAAGAGCAGACTCACCAGCACTTCGCCGGCAACATGCTGCAGGTGGAGAACCAGCAGGGAGAGCGCATTCTGGTAATGTCGAAAGCAGCTTACGAAAGCCTGACCCAGCAGCAGTTGGAGCGTATGCAAGCCCATAACGAGCACAACCTATACCTGCCCATCCACATGATCGAAAAGGCAGGAGGTGGCAGTATCCGGTGCATGATCGCAGAGCTGTTCCGTAAGCGATAATTTTTCCGCTGCACCATACCCTATACCTGCCACCGTATACCTAGCTTTGCGGTTTCATTTATACCTGAGCCTGCATGAGCAGCATCATCTTACTTTTTCTTTGCCTGATTGTGGGGGTGTTATTGCGCCGTGTGCCTGCTTTTCCGAGCACGTCGCCGGTGGTGCTCAACCAGTTTATTATTCATATTTCGCTTCCGGCACTGGCGTTGTACGCTATACCTGAGGTGGAACTGGATAGTACGGTTTTGCTACCTGTGGGCGTGGCCTGGATCTGTTTTGGGGCGGCTGCGGCCTTCTTTTATACCTTGGGCAGGATCTATGGCTGGTCTAAGAAGCTGATCGGTTGCCTGATTCTTACTGCCGGACTTGGCAACACTTCTTTTGTTGGCTTCCCGATCATCGAGGCGCTCTATGGCAAACAGGGGTTGCAGACGGCCATTCTCGTCGACTTGCCCGGTACCTTCGTGGTGGTTTCGACGCTAGGGATAGCCCTGGCTGCCTACTTCTCCAAGGGACAGCCGGACTTCAAAGCCATCGGCCTTAAAATACTGACTTTCCCGCCATTTCTGGTATTTGTGATCGCCTTTGCCATGAACGTGGCCAACCTGCATTTTTCAGATGACCTGAAAGATGTTTTCAACCGCCTTGGCAGCACGGTAACGCCGCTGGCACTGGTGAGCGTGGGCATGCAGCTGCGGATTGAGCGCAAGAGCAAGCACTGGCGGTTCTTGGCTTTAGGCCTTGCTTTTCAGCTAATATTGGCGCCGCTACTGATCTACGTGCTCTACGCATTGGTGCTCGGCATGCGCGGCCCGGTGGTACAGGTGAGTATACTGGAAGCAGGTATGGCACCCATGATCACGGCTTCTATCGTGGCTATTTCTTACGGCCTCAAACCCCGGCTGGCCTCTATGATGGTGGGCTTCGGGATACCACTTTCCTTTATCACGCTGGCCGTCTGGTACCTGATCGTGCAGGGGCTGTAGGTATAAGCTTTAGCTATTCCTGAAGTTTTCTCGTTATTTTACAAGTATAAACACACGGCCGACAGGTATAGACCACGGCCATTTCAGATTATGACACAACACACATCCGACGGCATCCGCTTAAACAAGTTCATTAGCGACGCAGGCATCTGTTCCCGTCGCGAAGCCGATAAACTGATAGAGCAGGGGAGGGTACTGGTGAATGGCAAGCCGCCCGAAGTCGGAGCCAGAATTAAAGGCAAAGACAAAATTCAGGTAGACGGCAAGACGCTGCAATGGAACCAGGTGGCACCCGTATACCTGGCGCTCAACAAACCGGCAGGTATAGAGACAACCACCGACCTTTCCCAGCGCGACAACATTATCCGCTTTGTCAATTACCCGGAGCGCATCTTCCCGATCGGTCGCCTCGACAAAGACTCGGAAGGCCTGATCTTTTTGACCAATGACGGCGACATCGTGAACAAGATTCTTCGGGCCGGTAACAAACACGAGAAAGAATACATTGTGACGGTGGACAAGCCGATCAATGAGGATTTTGTGCAGAAGATGAGCAGTGGCGTGTCGATACTTGGCGTGAATACGAAGAAATGCTTTGTAGAGCAGTTGGGACCGAACAAGTTTCGCATCATCCTGACGCAAGGGATGAACCGCCAGATCCGCCGTATGACAGAGGCATTGGGCTACGAAGTGCAGACCCTGCAGCGTGTCCGCATTATGAATATTACCCTGGCAAAGCTCCCGCTAGGCCAGTGGCGAGAGCTCACCGAAAGCGAGATCGACATGTTGCAAAGCATGGTGGCTGATTCCGTGATGACAGAGGAAGGTTCCATTGGAAAGAAAAAGGCAGCATCCAGCCAGTCGCAAACTTCACAGCCAGCTCGCAAGAAAGCATCTTCGGGTAGCAGACCGCCACGAAAAGAAGGCGGCGCGGACAAGAAAAGCAGTTTCGGAGCAAGCGACTCCAAAAGTGGAAGAGGCCAGCGGGGTGCCTCCAAAGGGCCGGGGGCTAAGAAGTCAGGAGGGAAGAGCAGTGCAGGTTCCAGAGGGGCCAGCAGAAACACCCCGGCTGCCAAGGGCGGCGGACGAAAGAGACGTTAGGCTACTGGCTATCATGACAAGCCGGTGCATCAGGTATAGGTATAAGACCTAACTGATGCACCGGCTTTTTTTATTGAGTTGGTTTTTACTGATTGTCTTCTTCTTCAGCGTCTTCCTCCTCCGGATAGGCGTTCAGTTTGATCTTTTCGATCTGCAGGTAGGTTTTGAACTGATGAATCAGCTTGTCCATCTCCTTTTCTTTTTGTTGCAGGGCGTCTACCTCTTCGTCTGATGTTTGCAGCACCGGGCGCAGACGGCTTAGACTATCTTTCATCTGTGCCACGGCATCTTCTGTATGGTTGATCACGTCCTGGTTTTGCTCAGCAGCCATGGCCAACTGCAACTGGCCGATGTACATTTCCAGAAACTCTACCATATCCCAGGGGTTGTTGGGGCGGTTCCAGGTAAAGGCCGTATTGCAGCGGCGGCACTTGTAGGTGTTGCACTTCCAGCCGTGCTCGTTCGTAGTGGAGCCGGTACGCTTTAGCATATCAGCTTTGTTGCACTTCGGGCACTGGGCATTGTCCTCGATGATGTTGAGCAGACGCTCCCGCTTGTCCATGATAGCGGTGCGGTTGGCGGCATGCGTGATCAGCTGCGTCTCAAGATTCTCGCACGCGGCTGTCATTTGCGTATGTTCCGCGCTGAGTTCGCCCTCCTCCATCAGTCGCGCGGCACGCTTGCTAAAAAAGCGTATCAGTTTGATCAGTTCTCTCTCGTTGGGCTTCAGTGCGGGTTGTTTCATGTATCAGGTGTTTGTTCAAAGTTACAAAATCCGTGGCAAAGCACGAATTGTTCAGTAGTTTAACGCGCCTGCTTCGCTTCCCGGGTGCGCTTGTAGATGCGAATGGCCAGCATCAGCAATGCCGAAAACACCAGCAGACCCACAATGCCCCACACCATGCTCAGCGCACTTTTGAGCACTACTAAAAACACAATGGAGATCAGGAATACCGTGGCTACCTCGTTCCAGATGCGCAGTTGTGTGGAGCTATACTTGATGATGCCGCTCTGCTGTTGCTTGAAAATACTGTGACAAAGGAAATGGTACGCATATAATCCTGCCACGAAGGCCAGTTTCCAGATAAGCCAGCCCGGAAAAGGATCGTAGAGGCCGAGCGTGATTACAATACTAGTACCAAATATAAGCGTAAGTACAGCCGATGGCCAGGTAATGCCATACCAAAGTCGCTTCTGCATGATGCTGAACTGGTTCTGTAAGATACTGCGTTCCGGCTCCGGCTTCTCCTGCGCCTCAGCATAATAGATGAACAGGCGCACGATGTAGAACAGGCCGGCAAACCAGGTAACTACAAAAATAATATGCAGGGCTTTGAGGTATAAAAAGGACATAGACCGTTAGGTGCTGTTTCGGCAAAGGTACATAAAAACAAAAGTCCAGCATACCTTGCGGTACCCGGACTTTGCTCTTCGGTCTGAATAATCAAAAAATCAATCCTATCAAATCAGCTTAAACAGACTTACTAAAAACCGGCACCGTCATCTTTCCAGCCCATAGTCGGGCATCCAGGCACATGGCAATGTTACGCACAAAAGGCTTGCCCGCTGGCAGCACCTGTATGTCCTGGTTGCTGTACTCTACCAGCCCGTCGTCTGCCAAGGGTTGCAGGCGCATTAGCGCATCCACAAAATAAGGCAGTTCCTCAGGCTCCCAGCTCGTGTAGTCGCGACACATCAGGTTTTGGATGTGGGTGCGCAGCAGCATGTCCTCGCTGGTCAGTTCGTGACCTTTGAAGATCGGTAGATGACCAGTCAGCACGACTTCTTCGTAGGCTTCTACTTCTTTGATGTTCTGCATAAAGGCCGTGCCTGTGTCAGAGATGCTGGAGCAGCCCAAGCCGATCAGGAGTTGCGTATGACGCGGGGTATAGCCCATGAAATTGCGGTGCAGCGTGCCATTGGCTGACGCGATGCACAGCTCGTCTTCCGGCAGGGCGAAGTGGTCCATGCCAGTTTCAATGTAACCCGCCTCTTCCAGCATGGTTCTGCCCAGTTCATATAAACCACGCTTTACCTCTGGTGCAGGCAGGTCAGCCTCTGAGTAGCGGCGCTGGCCTTTGCTCTTCCAAGGCACGTGAGCGTAACTGTAGAAGGCTATACGCTCAGGGCGCAGCTCTTTCACTTTCTCAATAGTATGGCGCACGCTGTTTGCGGTCTGGTGCGGCAGTCCGTAAATAATGTCGCCGTTGATGGAGGTATAGCCGATTTCGCGGGCTATGTCAAATATCTCTTTCGTCTTTTCAAAGGTCTGGATGCGGTTGATGATCAGCTGCACGTAAGGGTCGAAGTCCTGTATACCCACACTCAGCCTGCGGAAGCCCAGGTCGTACAGTACCTGCAGCTGCTCACGGTTTGTCGCGTTCGGGTGCACTTCGATGCTGAAAGCTGCATTTGGCGTAGTCTCGGTTTTTTCGAGCAATCGCTCCAGCAGGTTCTTCAGGTTGGCTGCACTGAAGAAAGTCGGGGTGCCGCCACCCAGGTGCAGTTCCGTGATGCGTGGTTTTTCATCGAACAGTTCCAGATACTGATCCCACTCTTTCAGCAGGGCTTCAAGGTATGGCGACTCTACTGCGTGGTTTTTGGTAATGCGCTTGTTACAGCCGCAATACGTACACAAAGCCTCGCAAAAAGGGAGGTGCAGGTATAGACTGATACCTTCTTTCTTATTGGTGGCCCGGAAAGCCTGCTGCACATGGCTCTTCCAACGGGCTTCGGTCAGAGGCTTTTCGTCCCAGAACGGCACAGTAGGGTAGCTGGTATAGCGTGGCGAAGGCACATCGTACTTGGCCAGTAGTTCAGCAGGAGTGACAGCAGTTTTCATAATCGGTTCTTCTAAAATGGTACATCGAAGCAATAGCTGCTTCATTACGGTTACAAAGGTCGGGCATGCAGGTGGCTGAAGAAATGACATTTGTCAGTCAGGGCACTTTTTCTGAACTTTAGGGCAGGGCAAGGGGGTGACATTTGTCATGAAATTGATTTTAGTACTGAAAATGCTGGTGCCATACTTGCTTCCCGATTTGCCCGCTATACCTCTTAATTCAGAATAACATGCTCAATCATATCACCCAGACCACCCTTTTGCTAGACGAGGAGAAGTGCCGCCGGAACATCGCCATGATGGCCGAGAAGGCTGCCCGCAACAACATCCGGCTTCGTCCGCATTTTAAAACGCACCAGTCGGCGCAGGTGGGGGAGTGGTTTCGGGAGGCTGGAACAGAAGCCATCACTGTCTCTTCACTCAAAATGGCACGCTACTTTGCCATGCACGGCTGGAAAGATATCATGGTGGCTATACCTGTGAACATCCGCGATATGGCATTGGTAAACGAACTGGCGGAGAAGATAAAACTACATTTAGTAGCCGTGAACATCGAAACAGTGCAGGCGCTGGCAAAGCACCTACAGCACCCGGTGAATCTATGGCTCAAAATCGACACAGGTTACCGCCGCACGGGCATTCTGCCGCACAGTCATGAAGAACTCGACGCGATTGTGGCACTATTGGAGGAGAGCGAGAGGCTGCAGTTCACAGGCGTGCTCGCTCACGACGGCCATACCTACAAGCAGACCGATGCAGAAGCCATACGGACAATTCATCATACCACGGTCTTTCTCCTGAACCTGGTACGCGACAGGTATAAGGCGCGCTTCCCGGAGCTGCAGGTGTCGATCGGGGATACACCCTCTTGCAGTATTCTTCAAACTATCACTGGCGTTGATGAGATCCGCCCAGGTAACTTTGTGTTCTATGATCTGACGCAACAGCACATTGGTTCCTGCAGTTTCGAGCAGATAGCGGTATGCATGGCCTGCCCGGTGATCGCAAAGCACCCGGAGCGTAACGAGATCATTGTGCACGGCGGCAGTGTGCATTTTTCCAAAGACAGTTTGGTAGGGGCAGATGGCTCGCTGATCTTCGGACGCGTGGTGGAACTGACGGAAAACAGCTGGTCAGAACCCTTGGAAGGTATAGAACTAGTGTCCCTTTCTCAAGAGCATGGTACCATACGAGCCAGCAAGGAACTCTTCGACAAGTATAAAATAGGCGACCTGATGGGAATTCTCCCAATCCATTCCTGCCTCACTGCTGACGCGATGGGAAACTACACGACCCTCGATGGCAAGCGACTGGAGCATCTGTCAGGTATAGCGAAGTAGTGCTGTCATTTTTAAGAATTCTTGCATCTGCAATTAGCCTGAAAGGTATATCTTTGCTTTCCCTCAGGCAGCTATGAGTACAGTCAAAACTCCTAATCCGATCAAGGCCATCCGGACGCCCAAGGCTACACTAGCCCCAAAGGCTCCCCGTGCTGCGCCCAAACGCAAGAAGCCCAAAAAGAAGCAGTCCAAGCTGCCTTTCTGGATCGGGCTGGGCGTGGTCGCAGCTATCGGTTTACTGGTACTTTATGTGGAGTTCTTCACTGAAAAGAAGCAGCCTGTCTGGCCGGAAGGGCATAGTCCGCTTGGCAATACGATCTTGGGTATAGATGTGTCCAAGTACCAGCGCAAGATCAACTGGGAGAAGGTGCGCGACAATGACGTGACCTTTGCTTTTATCAAGGCCACTGAAGGTGTGAAGCTGAAAGACAGTCACTATGAGCGAAACTGGGAGGGCACGCAGGAGGTGGGCATCATCCGGGGAGCTTACCATTTTTACCGTCCCAGCGTCTCGCCTGAGGAGCAGGCCCGCAACTTCATCCAAACGGTGGTACTGCAGCCTGGTGATCTGCCGCCCGTGCTGGATGTGGAGGTTCGCGGCAAGCAGCCGCTCAACCACTTCCGGGGCGACATCAAAGAGTGGCTGGTACACGTGGAGCGGGCCTATGGCGTGAAGCCGATCATCTACACCGGCTACAGTTTCTACAAAGACTATCTCGAAGGCTATTTTGACGAATACACACTCTGGATCGCGCACTACAACGTGAAAGAGCTGAAGATGCAGCGCACGGACCGGGCATTGCTATCGTTCTGGCAGCACACCGACCGTGGCGTGATAGAAGGTATACGGGGGCCGGTAGACTG
Source organism: Pontibacter sp. BAB1700 (assembly GCF_000277005.1). NCBI lineage: Bacteria > Pseudomonadati > Bacteroidota > Cytophagia > Cytophagales > Hymenobacteraceae > Pontibacter > Pontibacter sp. BAB1700. Next base: position 33,218 of record NZ_AKIS01000111.1, read on the forward strand.
CAATATCTTCTACGGCACCAGGAAGGACATTCTCAAACTTTGTATTCAGCCAAAAGAAACCACAGAAACAGCAAAGGCGCAACGATAAGCTGCGCCTTTGCTGTTTTTTTATGATTGCTATGCTGGTCTACCAGTCGTGGCTCCAGCGGTTTTGAGCTGTATTAAACTCACGTGGGCGACGGTCATCGCGGTCTCGGTCACGGTCTCTGCGACCTTGGCTACCAGAAGACCGGTTTCCTGGCTGCATGAAGCCGCTCGAGCCATAGTCGCCTTCGCCATATCGGCTGCGGGTTTCGCGGTTGTAGCCGCTGCCCATGTAGTTGCCCTGATCATCGCCATAGTTGGAGCTGTAGTAGTCGTCACGTTCAAAGTCGTAGCGGCCCTGGCCACTGCTGCCTTCAAAGCGGCGCGATACTTCGTTGCCGTACAGGTCTTCGCGGTCGGAGCCATACCTGTTGTGGCGGCTGTAATCACGGCCTTCCTCGCGGTAGCCACGGTTACCCATTGATCCTCTGCCTTCACTGCCATACCTGCGCTGAGATCCCATGCCGCTGTCAAACGGATGGTCAGAATCGTGGCGGCCGCCTCTGCTGTCGCCGAAGCCCTGGGCACCGCCATAGCTGCCCATGTTGCCGTAGTTGCGGGATGAGCTGTAGGTATCGTTGTCGGTGATGTTTCTTCTGGAATAGTTACGCGATCCGCCCCGCTCATTGCCCTGGTTGCCCCAAGTGTCCTGGTAGGTTTCATTGCCATAGCCGCCATGCGCTGCAGAGCCGTAGTCGTCGAAACGGTAGCCGCTGTCCTGCTCAGGATGACGGTAGCGCTCTGAGCGACGTGTATGGAATTCTCTTTCATGACGGTCGTGATCCCGGTCTGATGAATGTCTGTTCATAGTTCTAAGTTTTAGTGTTCTACATCAATACATTATACTTATAAACGAGAGCAACCGTCAACTGTTGGCGAATTTGTGCCTGTACTTATTGGGAGCTGGGCAGCAGACTGGCGGGAAGTATGGTATGAGGGCGAGCACCAGTGTTAACAGGTTTTTGTACCAGCGGCTTGTCCTGTTCCTGAGAGGTATTGTAAGGCTTGTAGCCAAACAGCAAAAAACTGGTAGAAACAGCCACTGAGACCATTGTGATCAAAATGGCCACGTAGCGAATGCCGTCGTAAAAGCTGTGACGCGTGCGCCAGATCGCCAGTCGGAGCGGTTGCAGCACAGGCTGCAGCAGGTGGGCGTGCAGGATGTTGTGTCGCACCCATTGTATGAATTTCTCCTGCCCGATCACCACCACAGAACCCAGTATAAATACATTGACGAGTGAGAACATGGCCATCATCTGTACATACGGATTGGTATACAGATGCCCGTACAGATGCTGACTGTAAGCGATGGCTCCGAGCATCAGCCCGACCATCAGCATGTTAGGCAGACTCAGCAGCCAGTTGTTTTTCGGCTTGTCATCTTTAGGAGTAGGTATATAAGGCACCTTCACCCGGAAAATAGAGTAAACGAGCCCCAGCAGGAAAATCCACCAGGTGCCGGTACGCAGAATACCTCCGAACATGTGGAAGCCCTTTTCATTTTTCTCGTGGTACCAGCGCTGCGCATATTGCCGGATAGCAATGGAGATCAGGAAGAAAGGCGTGAACATAATCAGGAATTCGCCCAAAGACACATACCAGGGAAATTCCGCCATAATCAGTGCCAGGGAAGGAATGAGGAAATCGATCAGGTTGAAAACCCCAAACAGGTAGTAGAGCGGCAGTGTGCCGTAGTGGATGCGCTGCCGCCAGGTGAAGTGTTTGAACAGTTTCGGGTATGTGGTGAAAAGCAATTCAAATGTACCGCGGCTCCATTTTACCTGCTGCTTGTAGTAGGCGGCCAGCGTGCCGGGTACCAGGCCCCGGTTCAGGATCTTGGGTACGTATACTGATTTCCATCCTTTGGCGTGCAGTTGCATGGCCGTGTGCATGTCTTCGGCCAGACCGGCTGCGTGACCACCAATGCTATCGAGGGCGCTGCGGCGGAAAACGCAGTTGGCCCCGATGGCCTGCGCCGTACCGTGTGCGTTCATGCCCATCATCATCGGGCCATAAAAGTTGTAGGTCTGCTCGGCGGCCCCATAAGCCACCAGGCTTTCCTTCTGGTTGTAATAAGCCTGCACACACTGCACATAGCCAATCTCCGGATCTTCAAAATAAGGGAGCACCTCGTCCAGAAACTCCGGCACCGGCACATGGTCCGGGTCCAGAATCAGGCAGATGTCACCGGTGGCCTGTTTCAGGGCGTTGTTGATGTTGCCTGCCTTGGCGTTGATCTTTTTGGTACGGGTCACATGGATCACACCCAGTCGCTCGCATTGCTCCCTCAGGTAAGGATCATCGGCTTCGTCGCACAGGTAAGTGGTATGCGGATAGCGGATGCGCTGAATGGCTTCCAGTGTGTTGATGATCATGTCGTAAGGCTCGCCGGCGCAAAAAGTAGTGAGCACATCTACCTTAAACTTAGTTCGCAGCTTAGGCTTGACTGGTACGCTCACATCAAAATAGTGGTACCATTCGTGCAGGGTGCGCAACAGTTTAAAGCCGAGTGCAGTGGTCAGAAGTATATAGAGCGGCAGGTAGCCGATATGGTCTGCGTCGATGAACCAGTACAGGAACAGCACCATGGTGATCAGGCCCATCACGATCATGAGCCGGATGGTCAGGACATCCTTCGGCTTGGGGACAACACCGGGAATGGAAGTATGCTGTACTTTAGGGTTACTGGCAGGAATGTTATACATCAGCGAACGGGAACGTGTATTTTTTTAGGATAGCTTAATTTTTATGCACTTGCTGTTTTGCCTGTTTTGTGATTATCTGGTACAATAACATCTGTGGTTTATACTCGTATTATCCTCAAAAGTTCCATTGCTTTACCCTGTACTTTATCACTTACGCCTTACTTTCTTGACTTTATGCTGACCAGCTATATGGTTTATTCTATCCGTTTTAGTACAATTGTTGTCTTTTGCTTGTTTGTTTTAAGTTCTTGTGCTTTTATAACATCTGATGATCAACAGTATAACAAACTGGGGCGCACTGTAGAAGTCGTGAAGGAGGGGGAGAAGTATACTCTGTACCGGAACGGCAAACCCTACTTTATAAAGGGAGCCGCCGGATACGAGCATTTTGACAAGGTAGCTGCATACGGTGGCAACTCTATCCGTGTGTGGCACACGGAGGATGCGCAGCGTATTCTGGACGAAGCGCATGAACAGGGGCTGACCGTTATGCTGGGGCTCTGGATGGAGCGTGAGCGGGAAGGCTTCAACTACTACGACAAAGAAGATGTAGCTGCCCAGAAGGAGCGTCTGCGCCAGGAAGTGCTTAAGTACAAGGACCATCCGGCCCTGCTGATGTGGGTGGTAGGTAACGAGCTGTATGCCGAGGGCTCCAATGTGAAGGTATGGGATGCGGTGAACGGCGTGGCGGAGATGATCCATGAAATAGATCCGAACCACCCGACGACCACTACTGTCATGAACGTGCCAAAGCAGGTTGTCAACCTGATCAAGCGACGCTGCCCTGCCATCGATATTCTCTCTATCAACTCCTTCGGAGCCCTGAACGACCTGCCTGCTGAAATCCGGGAAACCAACTGGAGCGGTCCTTATGTGATAGCCGAGTTTGGAGGCAGAGGTTACTGGGAGACTTACACGACCTGGTGGTATGCTCCGATTGAGCAGACCAGTTCCGAGAAAGCCGCCTTTGCCCGCGAAAGGTATGAGAAGACCGTGCTGGCTGACCCTGACCGCTGCCTGGGTGCCTATGCTTTTATATGGGGCTACAAGTATGAAACCACCCCGACCTGGTTCAGCATCATGACCGAGACCGGCGAAGAAACGGAGCTGGCACAGGTAATGCGGGAGATCTGGAGCGGGAAGCGGGATTTTAACCGGGCTCCGCACATCGCCTATCTCTCGCTCAAAGATATCTTTCCAACGGACCAGGTATACCTGCAGCCCGGTGAATTGTCCTCAGCAGCAGTGTTCACTACCGACCCTGACGGCGATAGTCTGCAAGTGCAGTGGGAGCTGCTGCCCGAAACGGTAAGTGAAGACGGCAACGCCATCAAAGAACAAAAGCCTGACGCTATACCTGATGCGATCCAGAAAACAAATGGCAAAAACGTCACGCTCAAAGCCCCGCAGCGTGACGGGGCCTACCGACTCTATGCCTATGTCTATGACGGGCAGGGAAACGTTGCTACGGCCAACTTTCCTTTCTATGTGAAAGCTGGCAATACCTTCAGTTCAGCATTGGATTTCTATTGATGTATTCCAGGTTTTATCCAAATTAAATTTTGCCTTTCAAGGGAAAATTGTGACTATACCTTACCTGATTGTTTATTTAGTCAGTGCTACAACTAATTCAGTGCTTTATCAGTAAACCACTTACCTCAGTTTTAGATTAAGGAGTAGTACAATTTAGACTGTTTCTGACAGAGGCAGTCTTCAGGCAATGCTGTCTCCTGCTGAAGATTACAT
>NZ_AKIS01000112.1:0-14227 GCF_000277005.1 Pontibacter sp. BAB1700
CTGGCGCCGGTGGATGCCACGCAGCTCAATGCCATGGCCGCGCAATGGGAGCTGGCGCTGGAACTCAATCCGCTGCACTATGTCACGCACTGGCACTGGGGCAACGGCCATACCAATCTCACCTATGCTGACTATGCCCAACCGGAAGATGAAGCTGTGCGCAAAGCGCTGCAGTCGGCTGATCTGTTGATCTCTCAAAGCAAACTGCAGGAGGCCCTGACCGAAATACGCAAGGTGCAGCAGGCATATCCGGCCTCTGTATTGCCCGACATGCTCCGTGGTTCGGCTTATTACATGGCCTTCGACCTGTCGCGTCAACCTCGACTCGACTCCGCCGAAGTGATCTTTCAGCGTATTCTACGCCGGAAGCAGCATTACGGACCGGCGCACAATGCCCTGGCCGCAGTCATCAAGCAGAAGCAGCTCGTCTACCTGGCCGCCTATGATTCGCTCACGCAGGTGATCCAGCAGACAGAGATAAAAGATCCTGTCAACTTTGCCCGTGTGTTTCCGGATGTGACGTATTACCCAGGAGAGACGGTTCAGAAAATGGTCTGGTCGCAGCTATACGCCAGTACTGTATACTTCCCTTTTCTGTCACGACAGGGAGAAAAGTTCGTGATCCCGCCCCTGCACATTGATCTGGCCATTGCCATGAATTCGCCTTATTTCCGACAGGCCACCACCTTCGATAACCGCCAGTGGATGGATATCCGGGGCGTGGGGAGCGGTGCCGCCGCTATTGAGTATGTCATCCGGGGCGCCTACCTGGAGCGCAACGTGGTGCTGCACGAGTACGTGCACCTGTTTCATGGCCGGGTTTTTACCGATGCCGAAAACCGGGCGGTTCGTCGTCTCTACCACAATGCCATGAAAGAGGGCCGCACCCTTGATTACTATTCCGCCAACAACGAGCACGAATACCTGGCCCAAACCTATCCGGCTTATTTCGAACCTGTCAAAGTGCACCCGCTCAACCACAAGTCCATTAATACCACCGGCGATCTCAAAGCAAAGGATCCGGAACTTTATACCTTCCTGGATAAACTGGTGAAGCGGCAGGAGGCCTACCTGGCTGGCGACAAACAGGCCATGGCCAGTAACTGGGCGCAGGTATACCTGAACCTGGCTGAGCGCGAGACCAGGCGCACAACTTCCCGAAAGCCGCTGCGCTGCTCGACTCTGCCCTGATCTGGGACGCCAATTACCAACCCGCTCTGCTGGCTTATGCCGGACTGAAGCAAAGGCAACTAGCCTCGATGAAGCACAGCAGTGGCTGGATCGGGCCCGCCAAGTGAATAAAGACTATGCGCCTATCTATACCGCTGAGGCTGACTTGCCTGGAGGCCCGCGGCAGAGACGAGGGCAGCTGACGGTCCGCCGTGCCGTGCAGGAGCAGCAATTGCGCTATGACCAGGCCCTGCTGTTGGAGGATGACCTGCTCACCCGCGCCCGCATCAACCAGGCTTTCCGTGAGATGTACACTTCCTACGGACTGCTACCCGAGGCGATTGCAGTAGGGGAACGCTATGTGCAGAATGCCCCGACCATCTCGACCTACCTGCGCGACCGCCGCGACGAGGCGCAGGCCTATACCAGCTGGTTACGTGGCACGGCCGCCCCATCGCAGGAGGCGGAGCGCACCCTGGCGGCGCTGGTGGCCCGCAAGCCGCAGCACTACGAGCTTCGTCAGCAGTATGCTGAGGTACTGGCCACACAGGGCAAGTATACCGAAGCCATTGCTACTTTGGCAGAAGCGCAACGTATACTGGCAGCAGCAGGTACTCCTCGCCCGGACTACATGGTGCGCATGGCTGCCTGGCAGTTGCAACTCGGTGACAAAGCCGCCGCACAGCAGTTGCTGGAGCCTGTCAGCAGCGGAAAAGTGCGTGCCCGCAGCGAAGCCACCCTTTTAGCCCGGGTATATGCCGGCCTGGGGGATGCCCACAAGGCGCAGGAAGAACTCAAAAAACAACCCGTGCAGCACACCCCTGCCGAGCTGGCCGATTTTCTGTTTGCCTCCGGTAAGGTATGGGAAGCGGAGAAAGAACCGAAACGTGCCCAAAAAGCATACGAAGCTGCCCTACGCGAAAACCCGTACCTCTACGAAGCCCGCCAAAGCCTAGTAAGGCTATTGCATCAGGAAGGTAAAAGCGGCCAGGCCGAACGCCTGCTGGCTGCAGGTATAGAGCTGGGGTATAAGTTATAGGGGCCTTACGTAATGATTCAGACAAATTTTAAACCTTAACTCATGAAAAACTATTTACAAATCAGCCTCTTGCTTTTATTTCTGGGCATATTCAGTGCCTGCAACTCCGGCTCCGCTACTTCTGATCAGCAGATCGAGGAAATAGAGACCGCTACGGAAGTGACCACGGTATACCTGGTGCGACATGCCGAAAAGGATACCACGGAAGCGTCCAACGAAGATCCGGAGCTGACAGAGGCGGGGCATGCCCGTGCCGAGGCCCTGCGTGCTTTACTGGAAGGGCAGGAGGTAGACGCCCTGTACGCGACGAAGTACATGCGCACCGGTCAGACGCTTTATCCGCTGGCGCAGGAACGCAACATCGAGGTGGTGCAGTATGAAGGTCATGATTTTGAAGGCCTGAAGGAGCGCATTCTGCAAAAGCATCGCGGGCAGACGGTTGTGGTAGCCGGACACTCCAATACGCTCCTGCCGATCATTGAGGCATTCGGTGCGCAAAAGCCCTTCGAGGAGATTGCAGACAGCCAGTATCGCTATCTGTTCAAACTGACGGTGCGTCCGGATAATACGGCGACTGTAGAAGTGACAGAGTTCGGGGCTTAGCGCTCAGGACAGCACCCTGGTTTTGCAGATGCGGTCGTGAAAGAGGCGGGAGTAGGAAGCGACTGAAGTCCCTGTCAATGCCTGCATGAGCAGCACAAAGATGCTTACTGGCTTGAGCAGGTAGCGGAGGCTGGCGCGTCGGAACGAAATGCGGTCGCCGCTATGCCCCACGACGCGAAGCCCCAGCAGGTGCTTGCCGATGGAGCCCTGCCAGGCAGCACTTTCGGCGCCAGCAAAGTACAACCAGCCCAGCAGGATATGCAGCAGGCGCTCCGATTTAAACAGCAGAGCCTCCTCGTTGCTGCTGAAGGTAAAGTACTCGATCAGGCCGATAATGGAAATCAGGAAGAGTGAGTCCAGGCAAAAAGCGAGTACCCGCGTACCCAGCTGGGCTTCGAGCAGGTCTGATTTCGCTTTTTGATAAGACAGTTGCATACGTAATACATGGTAAAGGCACCTTAACACAGGGTGCTTTTACTTTATACTACATACATGCAAGTGGGTTGCAGTATTTTGGTTAATATTAGAATTTTTAAAAGAGCGGAATTTGTGTAGCAGTTCGCAGGGCACCTTCATGTCGCAGCAGCCACTCTTTTCGCCAAAGGCCACCCGCATAACCGGTCAGACTTCCGTCGCTGCCGATCACCCGGTGGCAGGGCACCACAATGCAGATCGGGTTACGTCCGTTCGCAGCTCCCACCGCACGTATGGCTTTCTCACCCGAAACAGCCCTTGACACAGCCAGATAACTGGTGGTTTTGCCATGTGGTATACCTTGCAGCTCCTGCCATACCTGCTTCTGGAAAGCGGTGCCAGTAGGGGCGAGTACCAGGTCAAAATCCTGACGCTCACCTGCAAAATACTCTTCCAACTGCTGTACGCAGGCCTGCAGACAAGCTGGTGCCGGTGATGCCGGAAGAGCAGGTACAGCCCCCTCTTCCTCAAATCTGATTTCGCTTATACCTTGCTCGGTGCCACTAATGCGCAAAAGACCCAGCGGACTTTTGATATAAGTTGTGTAAGTGATTTCCTGCATAAGACTGATTGCTGTCATACCTGCAAGTTAACTTTTTCACACCTCTTTCACCACTTTTATACCACGTCATTCTGAACTGCAGCCGGCAACTTAAGCAATGATTTATTGATGCTGTCATCTCGAAAGCATTGAGAGATCTGAATTATTTCAGGCTATCCGCTAATCCAGATCTCTCCTTTCGTCGAGATGATAACAAGCTCCCGCTACTCTCCCTACTTTTTAGCAACAGCCCCTGGTGGGCTATAGCGCTCTACCTTGTTGTTTTTTGGCTCCACAGACATCAGGTATTTGTAGATGGCGCGCAGGTCCTCTTCTTTCATGCCGGCATACATGGCCCAGGGCATAATCGTGTTGAATGCGTCGGGCTCCAATTTTGCTGCAGTCGCTTCCGGCGCTTCGTAGTTCTTAAAGCGCTGCACGAAAGCGTCTTCTGTCCAACTGCCTATACCTGTCTGCTTATCCGGCGTGATGTTGACAGAGCGCAGCACGGCTCCGTTCGGGAAATTGAACTCAAACCCACCCGCCAGGTACTTGCCTTCAATGGGAGCTCCTTTTTCCTGCGGTGTATGGCAGTCGGCACAGGCGGCGATGGAAAGCAGGTACTTGCCGCGCAGCACTTCGCTGGTTAAGCTGCGCTCATCCGTAGGCGTAGGGCTGCCGGAGGGAATGGTGCGCAGAATCAGGTTCATCGGGAAGTCCGGGTCGCCCTTTGGTACCTTGTGTTTGATAGGATCAAGGGTGCGGATATACGAAATGATGGCATAGACATCATTGGTGCTCATGCTGGCATAGGACTTATAGGGCATCACCGGGAAGAGCGGATCACCGTTGCGGCTGACCCCGGTCGTGATGGCGCGATAGATCTCGCCATCGGTCCAATTGCCTATACCTGTTTCCTTATCTGGTGTGATGTTGCGGGCATAGAATGTGCCGGGGAAACCCATGGAGTGGTCAAACACATCACCTCCCTTGCCATAGGTGCCTTCAACGATCGGCCCGGAGAAGCGGGAGAAGTCGCGGGTCGAGTGACAGTCGATGCAAACCGCCACATGATTGGCCAGGTATGCCCCCCGCTCCACCATCTCCGGTGTTTTATCGATCGTGATGACCGGTGCAGCATCTACCTTCGGGAAGGTATAGCGCAGGTATACAATACCTGCCGCAGCCACTACTACCAGCGCCACAAGCAGTATACCGATGATTTTAAATGCTTTTTTCATAATCGTGAGAAGTATAAGATTTAGAGATAAGGATCAGAGATTTAGAGATAAGGATCAGGTTTGACTATAAACCGTAATATTTTAAATAAATATTTTTATAATCAAGAGGTGGTGTAGCTTTGATTATATATTTTTAGTGCATCGCTGTTTTCAGGAAGCAGAAGTGAAATATATTTGAGTAGAATCCTGAACTATGTTGTTGTATTAAATGTATGTACATATATTTGTGGGAGGGGTGAGCTTGTCTGAATCAGGATTTGCAGGATTTAAGGATTTACAGGATTCTCATTAGACTGCTAACACACTCTGCCACTCAAGAGGAGTATTCTCGTGCAGAAAGTCCCCCTTGGGGGAAGGGGCCCTCGACAAAGAAGGGGGCAGGGGGATGACAATCGTTCTCAATTCCCCTCTGGGGGTAGGGACCCTCTTTAATCCTGCAAATCCTTGGGGTAGGGGCCCTATGTAGAGATTCAGATAATTTTCAGGAGGAGCAGGTTAATACCAACAACGAAACAATATAACATGAAGATAGAAGAAGAAATAAAGCAGTCGGTATTCAGGAGCCCGCACCAGAAGGCTTACATCAACCTGGTGTATACCGCCGGGTGGGTGGAGCAGCAGCAGAGTGGGCAGTTCAAGCCATTTGGCGTAAGTTTGCCGCAGTACAATATTTTGCGTATCCTGCGTGGGCAATACCCAAAGCCCGCTACCGTTAGCATGCTGATCGAACGGATGCTCGACAAGACTTCCAACGCTTCCCGCATTGTGGATAAGCTGGTTGCCAAAGAGTTGGTGACGCGCCAGCAGTGCCCGAACGACCGGCGTACCGTAGATGTGCTGATCACTGACAAAGGCCTGGACTTGCTCAAGCAGATGGACGAGCTGGAAGGAGGGAAGGGAACAGGCATCACCAACCTCTCAGACGAAGAGGCACTGCAACTCAGCCGCTTGCTCGACAAGGTGAGAAGCTGAAATGTAGCAACGTTACCTGACTGGATTGTGCACTGAAATCCCCTCCTTGGAGGGGCTAGGGGTGGGTTAATCGTGTACCCAATAATTATCAATTCGATCATTAAACCATTTTAAAAATAAACCATCCAACCACTTAAAAATCAATAAATCAACACATGAAAAAGACCGCTATTCTGGCATCGCTCGCAGCTGCGCTGATGCTATCTGCCTTTACCGGCACCTCCCACACCGATCTGAATGCAACAGAAGTGGCCGCTCCCGCCAAAGGACGAACTTTTGCTGTTGAGACGAGCGCCAGCGAAGTAAACTGGAACGCCAAAAAAGTGACAGGCGAGCATTATGGCAAGATTTCCCTGAAAAGCGGTCAGCTGCAGGTAGATAAGAACCGCGTAACCGGTGGCACCTTCGAGATCGACATGAGTTCGATCACAGTGGAAGACATCAAGGATGCCGGTATGAACGGTAAATTAGTAGGTCACCTGAAGTCTGATGATTTCTTCGGTGTAGACAAGCACCCAGGCGCTACTTTTGTGATCACTGAGACTACTCCGATCGCGAAAGCCGCCGCTGGTCAGCCGAACTACAACGTAAAAGGCAACCTGACCATCAAAGGCATCACCAACCCGGTTAGCTTCCCTGCCACCATCACCGTGAAAGACGGCGTAGCCACTGCCAAAGCTGATGTGACGGTAGACCGCACTAAATACGACATCCGCTACCGCTCCAGCAATTTCTTCGAGAACCTGGGCGACAAGGCGATTTACGATGAGTTTACTGTGAGTTTCAATGTAAAGGCAAAGCAGACGAATAGTTAATAGGTATAACCTCAGGATTTAGCAAAGCTCTCCTCTGTAAAAGAGGAGAGCTTTTTTTGTATATGTGCTTATGCAGGTATAGCAACCAGTGTTGTTCTATAGCTTGCCCTGGCCGGGCGGGCCTCACTTTTTGTCTTGACACAAAAAGTAAGCAAAAAAGTCAAGACCCTCCAAATCGAGAGCCCCTACCCCCACTCGCTGAACGCTCGAACAGTGGAGTGTCATTTAGTTGCACCTAGCTCAGGTGATCTGTTTCATAGGTCAAGGGGCAAATTACTCTTGCTATACCTGTCAGTGGTCAGTGCTACAACGCTTATACTTCTGAGAGGGAGTAGGCAGAGATTCCCCTCTTGGGAGGGGCAGGGGTGGGTTCCTTGGCAAGTGTGGTGAAAGGCCAGCATAACTATGCTTATACCTCAATAGGAGTAGCCACAGAAAAGTCCTCCTTGGGGGAAAAGTCCCCCTTCGAAGGGGGCAGGGGGATGACAATCAATATTGAGAATCCTGTGAATCTTTTAATCCTGTAAATCCTGATTCCGACAAAATATTCTGAACTATGTTTGTACAATAAATGTATATACATTAAATTTGTAACTCAAATTCAGAAAACTATTATTATCTAAATTAGAATCACATGAAAAAGACAGCAATCCTTGCTTCTATGGCCGCAGCGCTTTTCTTTACTGCCTGCACCGACAGCAACACTGCAACTGAAAACACAACTGCCGTAACTACTGAAGCTACTGCTACAGCTGAAGGCGATGCGTATGCCGTTGATCCGGCTGCCAGCGAACTGACCTGGAACGGTAAAAAAGTAGGTGGCGAGCACTCTGGTAACATCAGCCTGCAAGGCGGTGAGCTGGTAGTTGCTGACGACCAGGTAGTGGGTGGTGAGTTCACCATCGACATGGCCTCTATCACAAACACTGACATCGAAGATGCCAAGTACAACAGCGACCTGGTAGGTCACCTGAAGTCGGACGATTTCTTCGGTGTTGAGCAGCACCCGACTGCTAACTTTAAAATCAACCGCATCAGCCCGATTGCCGATGCTGCTGCCGGTCAGCCAAACTATAACGTAGAAGGCGACCTGACTATCAAAGGTAAGACCAACCCGGTTAGCTTCCCGGCTACGATCAATGTTACGAACGGCACAGCCACTGCCAAAGCCGATGTGATCGTTGACCGCGCAAAATACGACGTACGCTACGGTTCTAAGAGTTTCTTCGATGACCTGGGCGACAAAGTAATCGACGATAACTTCACGGTAAGCCTGGATCTTACGGCCAAGAAGTAATTGATATTACCTCCCCCAAGCCCCCTCCTAAAAACAGGAGGGGGTTTTTGTTTTTTTATTTTGTCATCTCGACGATAGGAGAGATCTGGATGATTAAGAAATAATTATACCGCAAGTTTAAGCGTAGGGGTAACTTGTGGAAGAGGAGGTTTTACTTTTGTCTGAATCAGGATTTACAGGATTTTAAAATTTTCAGGATTGATCTATTAGAGAAAATTACTTTCTGATTTTTAGGAGTAATTTAAAGTTACAATCGATATTGAGAATCCTGTAAATCCGTGGGGGTAGGGGCCCTCTTAAAATCCTGTAAATCCTGATTCAGATTGATTAACTTGCCTGCAATTAAAACGCACCACACCATGGCACACAAAGCACTTTACGCTCTATTATTTCTCTTCCTGACCAGCATCACCTCTTGCCAAACAGAAAAACAGCCCGATGCGCAGCAGATCGTGGATCAGGCGATTGAGGTACATGGTGGTGAGCGCTTTTTGAAGAGTGCGATCAGCTTTGAGTTTCGGGACAGGCAGTACCGGGCTTTGCGTGATGGAGGGGTATTTGTGTACAGCCGTACTTTTGCAGACTCCACTGGGCAGGAGGTGCGCGATGTGTGGCGTAACAGCGGCTTTACCCGCACGGTGAATGGAGCAGAGGTAGACCTTCCTGAAGAAAAACAGAAAGCCTATACCGCTTCCGTTAACTCCGTGATCTACTTTGCCCTCTTGCCTTATGCCCTCAACGACGAGGCCGTGCAGAAAGAATACCTGGGCGAAAGCACCATCAAAGGCGAGCCTTACCACAAGGTGCGTGTCACCTTTGCCCAGGAAGGCGGTGGGGAAGGTTACCAGGATGTCTACATTTACTGGTTCCACCAGCAGCGCCACAACATGGATTACCTGGCCTACTCTTTCCAGGAAAACGACGGCGGTACCCGCTTCCGCGAAGCCTTTAACCCCCGCACTATCGGCGGCATCTTATTTCAGGACTATAACAACTATACCATTAAGGACGAGACTATTCCGCTGGAAGCTTACGACCAGGCTTTCGAAGCAGGGCAGATGAAAAAAGTGTCGGAGATATTGCTAGAAGAAATAGAAGTGAAAGAGATAAAAGGCCTGTAGGGATAGAGTGCTAAAAATCCCTCTTGGGAGGGGCAGGGGTGGGTTAATCATGCACCATCAATCATTCACTCAATAATAAAACCTTCCACGCCTCCTGCACCTGGTGGTCATCCAGCAGCTTTTTACCCAGTTTCTCCAGCTCTGCACGCAACTGCGCTTGATCATGCCCATACTTGCTCAAGGTATAGTTAACCAGCGGATCAGATTTAAAAGCCTCCACTTCCTCAGCAGTAGGGATTACTTCTGTATTTCCCAGGCGAGCCAGGTGGTTTCCAGTTAATAACTTACTGTTTCGTATAAAATCAGGTATCTGGTCAACCCCAACCCCTTTGTTGCGCACCGGCTTGGGCAGCTCGAATATGCAATCGCCGTTGGCCCGTAGGTAGTAGTCCCCGCCCATACGCGCGACGGCATCCAGTTTATAAGGGTCAATTTTTCCTTCCTCGTTCAGGATGTCTTCATTCACATGGATCAGCAGCACCTCACAGATCACCAGGTTACCAGCCCGCCTTCCGGGCCAAGGCTAATCACCTCGTTTACCCGGCACTCCATGGCCACAGGCGCTTCTTTCACTCGTGGGGCCTTTACCATGACCGAAGGCTCCGGCGTCAGGCCCGACTTGATAAACTCGTTAATTCCTTTGTCATACTCCGTGCTAGCCAACGACATTTGCTCCACGATTTCGTAGTTGCAGATATTGATCACCACCTCTTTGGTCGTCTCTACATTCTCCAGGGTATGCTTGCTGGTATTGTCTCGTACGCGGCGGGCAGGGGAGAAGACCACGATCGGTGGTTTGGCGCTGAACACATTAAAAAAACTGAAAGGGCTCAGATTCACATTCCCCTCCTCATCCACCGTGCTGGCAAAGGCAATTGGCCGCGGCGCAATGCCCCCAGCAATAAAGCATGCACTTCCGCCGTTTTGGTTTCTTTCGGGTTGATGGTTTTCATGGTGTGTCTGTTTAAGAGAGTATCAATAGGAATTGCAATTTACAAAATGTGTGGATTTAGCAGGCAAATGCAAAGGAATACAATATGTCATTTCGAATGCAATGAGAAACTTGAGCATGCTTTAAGCAAAATCATTTTTAAGAGAAATTCTGTGAATCCTTTAATTCTGAAAATCCTGATTCTGACAATTAACTTATCCGAAAAACTGTTTTCAAAAACATTTTCTGTAATTTTGCTTTCTGGCAACCATGTGTTTATGCCATTATGACTATATTTTGCCTTTAGCTTATTGCATTCGCAAATGCGATTTACCCTATATGAAAATTAAACTAGTACTCTTCCTGAGTCTTCTCTTCTTCGCCTCCTGCAGCTCCCTGCGCACCCGTAACATCGTCTATTTTAGTGACCTGGAACAAAAGCCTCTGATTACAGAACAGGTAGAAATGAAGCGCCTGACTATCAAGCCAGGTGATTTGCTTTCTATTGATGTATTGACTCCCAATATGGAAACTAACATGCTCTTCAACCGCGGTATTGTGATGGAAGAGGGTGGCACAGGAGGGGGACAAATGATGCGCCAATTAGGTAATGAAAATGAAGGTTACTTGGTGGATACTAAAGGGACTATCGATTTCCCTGTATTAGGGAATATGCGGGTGCAGGGGCTGACCACGGAACAAGTTCGTGACACGCTAATGTTAAAAGTGCACGACTATGTGCAGGATCCTATCGTGAAGGTAAGATTGCAGAACTTTCGATTTACAATGATGGGCGAAACAGGACCGAGAGTGGTTGATGTACCTGCTGATAACGAAGAAGTGAATCTTCTTGAAGGATTAGCTATGGCGGGTGGCATTTCTATTTATGGTAAGATGAACAATGTATTAGTGATAAGGGAACAGGATGGACAGCGAACTATGGCACGCTTAAATCTGAATAGCAAAGAAACACTGGCTTCGCCTTATTTCTATTTACAGCAAAATGACATTGTATATGTAGAGCCGGATAAAGCTAAGATTGCTGGTACCAGCTTCATCCGTCGAAATTGGGCCTTCGCTGTGGGCTTAGTGTCTTCTGCTTTTGTGCTTTACCGGTTATTTCAATAAGTAATACTTCCTTTTTTTAGACTATGTCCGATCTCGATTTTCAGGAAGATAATTCTGAGTCTTTAGATATAAAAGCACTGGTAATGCGCTACCTGCGTTACTGGTACCTATTTGTGATAGGGGTAGCCATTGCCCTTACAGCCGCCCATTTATACCTACGATACTCTACACCAGTTTATAGTGTGAAGGCAACTATTCTGATTAAAGATGAGAGTGGAGCTGACTTAGCTAGTAGTGGTGTATTTGCTGATGTTGCTCTATTTAAAGCAAATAAGACATTCTCAAATGAAGTGTTAATCATTAAATCGAAAGGCTTAATGGAGCGTGTGCTGCAGGAGTTAGGTCTCGAGGTTTCTTATTATGGTGAGGGGCGAATTAAGTCACCGGAACTGTACGGACCGCGTGCACCCATACAAGCAGTAATTGCACAACTTGATTCAGCAGGTTTGGGCAAGAGCTTTGTCGTAGAAGTAGAAAATGATAACAGCTTCAGCATTTGGGAAGGTGAGAATAAAATTTCTACTCATAAGTTTGGTGAGCAGATTCGAAAGAATTATGGTACATTCACCATATTGTCTGACTCGGATGTAACAAATGATCAGGGCCGACGCGTTTTAGTGCGTTTCAATGACCTCCGCAAAATGGCGAGTAGCTACAGCAAGCAATTGGGCGTAAAAAGCGTGAACGAATATGCTACTGTAATGGAACTGAGCCTTACTGATCCTGTACCAGCAAAAGGTAAAGATATTTTAAATAAATTGATTGAGGTTTACAATCGGGAATCAGTAAACGAGAAAAACCTGGCAGTTACTAAGACGATTCAATTTATAGACGAGCGGCTGGTATACCTAACCCGGGAGCTGACAGATGTTGAAAAAGATGTAGAGCGTTATTTACAGGAGAATCGTCTCATTGACCCTATTGCTAGCGGTGGTTTGTATCAAAGCACCGCTCATTCCTATAATCAGCAAATTACTGAAAATGAGGTAAAGTTAGAAATACTTAAATCAGTAGAAAGTTATTTGCAAAAAGAAGAAAACAAGTATGAATTAGTGCCTACCAGCCTAGATATTGCTGATCCGACACTCGGTGGACTTATTACTAATTTTAATGAACTACAAAACCAACGTCGTCGCCTGGGGCGTTCTATTACCGAGAATAACCCGGTCCTGCGAAATGTAAATGAGCAGTTGGAGATCCTGCGCCTGAATATCTTGGAAAATATCCGCAATATCCGGGAAGGGTTGTTAGTTGTGCGCCGCAACCTACAGGCTAGTGCCCGCCAATTCGAATCGCAGGTGCGTCAAGTGCCCTCTATGCAGCGAGAGCTAACTGAGATTGAACGTCAGCAGGGCATAAAAGAGGGGCTGTACTTGTACCTGCTCCAAAAGCGCGAAGAAGCTGCTTTGTCTCAGGCCATCACGCCTTCTAATTCCCGAATTCTTGACCCGGCAGCGGCTGGCAGCAGCCCAATTGAGCCACAAGCAACCAACATTTACTTGATGGCCCTTTTGGTTGGGTTGGCCATCCCTTTTGGAGGAATTTTCCTTCGGGACATGCTTAATGATTCTGTGCAAGAAATTCGTGACGTGGAAAAAGCTACTACGACTCCTATATTAGGAGAGATTGGACATAATGACACAGGGCAAATGTTAGTTATTAGCCAACAAAGTCGTAGCTCCAGTGCTGAGCTTTTTCGCCTGCTGCGAGCTAATTTACAATTTGCTGCCGGTGGTAAGGAGAATAAAGTGATTCTGGTAACTTCCAGTATGAGTGGCGAGGGTAAAACTTTCTTCAGTCTGAACCTGGCTGCAAGTCTAGTAATGACAGGCAAAAAGGTAGTAGTACTAGGGTTTGACTTGCGCAAGCCAAAGTTAACACAAGGTGTAAACCTGCCCAATAATATTGGGATTACAAACTACCTAATCTCCGATACGGTGCAGGTAGAAGACATGATTCAATTTGCACCTGATATGCCTGAAATGGCAATTATCGGATCTGGTCCTATCCCACCAAATCCTGCAGAGCTGATGCTGCTTCCTAAGATCGGCACTTTGATTGATGACCTGAAAACAGCTTTTGATTATATTATTTTGGACTCTTCACCTGTTGGGCAAGTGGCAGATACATTAGCTCTCGCTCCTTATATTGATTCCAGCTTATATATTGTACGCTATAATTATACACACAAGAAGCAACTCCAGATAATTGATGACTTATATAAATCACGCAAACTAAAGCACCCAATGATTGTGCTTAATGATGCAAAGAAATCCAATAGCTACGGTTATTCCTATGGCTACGGTTATGGTTATGGGAATTATTATGAAGAGGAGAAGACAGGATTTAGTGGGAAGTTGAGAAAATTAGTGAAAGGGTAAATTAATCGCTTTGCTTTTAATAAGTACCAAATATAGATTAGAGAGTAATAAAAGAAACTAGAAAAACGAACATAAAAGAAATGTCAGATACAGAATTGACAGGTATAGGAAATGCCAAAATAGCCGTGATCGGCTTAGGTTATGTAGGTTTGCCACTGGCCGTTGAGTTTGCAAAAAAATTTTCAACTATTGGTTTCGATATCAATCAAGCACGTGTGCAGGAATTAAATACTGGGCATGATCGTACACTTGAGGTAGAAGATGAATACCTGAAGTCTGTTTTGACTTCTAGTGTCAATGGAAAAATTGGTCTGTATTGCACTAATCAGCTACAAGATATCGAAGCGTGTAATTATTATATTGTTACTGTACCTACCCCAGTTGATAAGAATAACCGTCCAGACTTGACCCCGCTGTATAAGGCCAGCGAAACAGTGGGAAAAGTATTAAAACGTGGGGACATCGTGATCTATGAATCTACTGTTTATCCAGGTGTAACAGAAGAAGAGTGCGT
>NZ_AKIS01000113.1:0-41320 GCF_000277005.1 Pontibacter sp. BAB1700
CCAATAACTTTTTGCTGAATTACCGTTAAACAGATGGAGGTTGCGGAAGCAACTGATGTGCTAAACGATCTCGCTTACGCACAGCAATAAGGTATACAGTGTTTTAAAGACTAAACAAAGACAACCAATGGAAGAGCAACAAACCAGCCATCGTGGGCATACCCGTTTCCTCGTTTTCTCTGCCTCACTCCGAAAAGGGTCGCTCAACACCAAACTGGCCAAGCTGGCTGCGAAGGTGATCGAACAGCACGGTGGCACCGTAGATTTTGCCGACATGGAAGCCTTTGACTGCCCTTCGTTTAACCAGGACCTGGAGGTGGACAACTACCATCCGGAAGGGGCCGCGGAATTCAGGAAACGTATCCTGGACAACGATGCTTCATCATCGCCTGCCCTGAA
The DNA here is from genome assembly GCF_000277005.1 of Pontibacter sp. BAB1700. Taxonomy (NCBI): domain Bacteria; kingdom Pseudomonadati; phylum Bacteroidota; class Cytophagia; order Cytophagales; family Hymenobacteraceae; genus Pontibacter; species Pontibacter sp. BAB1700. The sequence continues at coordinate 400 of NZ_AKIS01000113.1, forward strand.
TACAATGGGTCTATGCCGGGCGTGATCAAGAATGTGATCGACTGGACCTCGCGTTTCCGACCGCAGCCTTTTCACCAGCACCACGCCCTGCTGCTGTCTGCCTCCCCTTCCATGGCGGGCGGCAACCGGGGGCTTTGGGCGCTGCGTGTACCGCTGGAGCACCTCGGCACCCGTGTGTACCCCGACATGTTCTCGCTCGCCACCGCACACGAGGCCTTTGACGAGAACGGAGGCCTGAAAGACAAAACGCTGGCCAAACGGTTTGAGGACAACCTGGTGTCGTTCATGAACCTGGTGGAAGCCTCCAAGCACTATCCTTGCATCAAAAAGGCCTGGGTGGAGTTCCTGGGCGAGAAACCAACAAAAGAAACAGAGCGGGTGGAATAAAAAAGCTAAATTGGGTACATGTTTCAGATCCGGCTCAGCAGCGATAGCTGGACCGCTTTTTCACTGATCGAACGCACTCCATAACGCCTAGGTGATGTACACGTTATACTTTCAGCACTTTAACAGCAAAGTCCGGCTTACAGAGGAGGAACAAGAGCTCATCAAAAGTTACCTGACTCTGAAGAAGCTCCGCAAAAAGCAATACCTGTTGCAGGAAGGCGATGTGTGCAAAGTGATCGCTTTTGTGGAAAAGGGTGCCTTGCGTGCTTATTCCGTGGACGAGAACAGCAACGAGCACATCATCCAGTTTGGTCTGGAGGGCTGGACGATCTCGGACCTGTACAGCTTCCTGACAGGCGAACCGGCCACCTACAACATCGACGCCCTGGAAGACTCGGAACTGGTGCTCATCAGCAAATCGGCACACGAGGAGCTGCTGCAAACCATGCCCAAGTACGAAACTTTTACCCGGCTCAACATCACGGGAGCCTACCTGGCCATGCAACGCCGGCTCACCTCCATTATCAGTGCCTCTGTGGAGGAGCGCTACCAGGATTTCATCAACCTCTACCCGCATATTGTGCAGCGGKTCTCCCAGCACATGATCGCCTCATACATGGGCCTCACCCCCGAGACCCTGAGCCGCATCAGAAAGCGCATCTCTTCTAAATAAGCCTATAGCTGCTTTTACAAAAGCATTGATTTGAATCAATGTGCTTTCTTGACTGGGCTCAATGCGACGAGGCAGCGCATGGTCGTACCTTTGTATTGTTAATAATGAAAGGTATGAAGACAATGCAAACCATCGCCATTATAGGAGCTTCCGGAAACATGGGATCAGCCATTTCCAGAGGCCTGGCCAAAGGCAACTACCGGCTGCTGCTTTGTGCCAACGACCTGGACAAAGTACAGACCGTAGCCGACGAGATCAAGAGCAGCCACCCAGGCGCCGAAGTAGCGGTGTCGGACTGCTCCCGGGATGCCTCCTGGGAGGCGGACATCATCATCGCGGCGGTACCTTACACTGCTGAGCGAGAGGTAGCCGAAAAGGTAAAAGACGTGGCCAATCAGAAGATCGTGATCAGCATCGCCAATCCGCTGAACGACGCATACGACGGGCTTGTGTCCGCCCCGGATACCAGTGCTGCGGAGGAACTGCAAAAGCTGCTGCCGAACGCCAAAGTGGTCAAGGCTTTTAACACAACCTTTGCCGCAGACTTCGCCACGCCTGTCATTGACGGGAAACAGGCCGACGCCTTCGTTGCCGGAGATGACCAGGAGGCCCTGCAGACCGTGGTTGAACTGGTAGAAACAGTTGGTTTCAACCCGATTGTAGCAGGTGGCCTGGCCGTGAGCGGCACGCTGGAGCGTATGCAGTTGCTGCTGATCCAGCTCAACATGAAGAATGGCTATAACTGGCTGGCTGGAAGATCCTGCATCACTAATTAAATCACCAACAATTATATTCAAACACTATTTAAATCACACATTTTATGAAAAGAGTATTCTTAATCCTGTTAGCTTTTGTATCCCTGACGGCATTTACAACCCTGAGCTCCGTTTGGACAAACGATGACGCCCACTCACAGCTCGGTTTTACAGTGAAACACCTGGGCATTGCCGATGTATCGGGTACTTTCAATGACTTCGATGTGAAGATCACTTCCACCAAACCTGATTTCAGTGACGCCGTGGTAGAATTGACCGCCAAAACTGCCTCAATCGACACCCGTGTTGATGACAGAGACAACCACCTGAAGAGCCCGGATTTCTTTAATGTAGAGAAATACCCGACGATGGATTTTAAGAGCACCTCCATTAAGAAAGCCGGCAAAGACAGCTACAAGCTGACTGGTAACCTGACTCTGAACAGTGTAACCAAACCCGTGACCATGGACATGAAATACAACGGCACAGTAGAGAACGCCATGAACAAAAAGCAGACGGCTGGTTTCCAGGTAACTGGCACGATCAAGCGCTCTGACTTTAACCTGGGCAGCGGTTTCCCGGCCCCAATGATCAGCGACGAAGTGCGCATCAAAGCGGACGGTGAGTTTATCCAGTAAGTTTTAAACAGGAATCAGCCATGAAAAAGCTATTTAACATACACCAGAGCGCCAACAGCATCGATGTGGCGCTGCTGATCACCCGGGTAGGCGTGTCCGCTCTCATGCTCACGCACGGGTGGCCCAAACTGGGGATGCTCTTCTCAGCTGATCCGGTTCAGTTCCCGGCCGTCTTCGGCCTGAGTGCAACAGCTTCACTGGCCCTGGCCGTTTTTGCAGAGGTGCTTTGCTCGCTGCTGATCCTGGTTGGTTTGGGCACGAGGCTCGCCACCATCCCCTTGATCATTACCATGCTGGTGGCCGTGTTCCTGGTACATGGGGCGGATCCGTTCGCGAAGCAGGAACTGGGACTACTATACCTGATGCCCTATATCGCGCTGCTTTTAGCGGGTAGCGGCAGGTACTCCCTGGATCATCTGCTGATGCAAAAGGTGCTTCGCCCGGCTTATGTAAGGCCACTGTCTATCCAGTAAAAATGAGCTTTTAATAGGTGCTTCCGGGATACACCCTTCCTGGAAGCACCTTTACTAATATAAGCTGTTATGAAACGAAAACAGTTTATTAAAGCCCTCTTAACAGGAGTAGCAGGCATGACCACCCTATCCGCTTTCAATCGATTTACTGATAACCTCAGCAAGCAGGAGCAATTGAAGCCAGTGAAAAGCCTTACCTTTGTAGGGGCCCGGTTGAGCGGGTCGGAACCTAAAGTACGGTTGCCCATTTTGACCGATGTGGCATGCCACATACCTGAATATCTATGAGCGCTAGCAAGAAATGTCCTAACTGCGGTAAATGGTCCCGCTGGAACCAAAACCCCACTGACCGATGCGAGCACTGTCACAGTGTGCTTGACCCGGTTGCCGTTGCCCGTCAGGAAGCACGCGAGCAACGCCGGCAGGAGGAAGATGAGCGTTTTTCTATAAAAATGATCGAGATAGACCCTAATGACCCTGGTATATGCGGTTTTTCAAGAGAATCGGGCTAGGCCTGCAAATCGCCTTCGTCTCCATTATCTCCTTTATCCTATGGCTGATCGCATTGCTGGCCGGATAAACTGGAGCACCCTCAGCCCGCTGTTCTGGCTATTGGCAGCCGTATACCTGGTACATGTGGTATGGCGCTGGCTGCAACTGCCGAGAACCTGGTGGGTGCAGCACTACCTGGACGATCTGCTTTGCCTGCCGCTGGTGCTCACCGTCACGCTGTTTATACTGCGCTTCTTTTATGGCCCTTGGTTGCGCCTCTCCTGGTACCAGGTAGCTTTTACAGTAGTTTACTTTTCACTGGCCTTTGAGGTGTTCTTCCCGAAGTTTATGCCCCGCTATACCTCCGATTGGGTGGACGCGGCACTTTACGCGGTAGGTGGTGTGATCTTCTACCGGTTTTTGAACAAGTAACAGCGCTGGTGCATCTTTATAACCAGCAAATCATACTTGTACCGCCTTGGCCTCGCTCACTTCCCTTATCCTCATTTTCTCATACTTCCTTCCAAAATACACCATGGAGAAAGCGGTGAGCAGGATACCGATCGCGGAAAGAGCGATCACACTGTTAGAGAAGAACGTCACCCAGTTCAGCTGTACCTGCAGGATCTCTTTGCTAAACAACACCCCGACACTGCCCACATAGCCAAAGGAATCGGCCAGGTAGATCAAAAAACCTACGTTACCGGTATACCTGAAAGCGGAGATCAGACGGTCGAAAAAGACGGCATTGAACGGGATGTACACCATGTATAAGCCCAGCCCGACCAGCATCATCCACCAAACCGGGTCAAGTGATTGTGCAGCAAAAAGCGCTGTGGAAATACCGGCGATTGCAAACCCCAGCAAGATAAAAACATGCGCTGTCTGCAGTGCTTTGTAATTGTTTTTGATCAACACCATACTGCCGATCAATACCAGAATGATCAGGGTAATCGGCGTCTCTGTTTTTGAGAAAATGGCAGGCTGATCAATATACCCCAGCTCTATCCACATTTCTGCGCCAAAGTTATCGCGTATATCCCGGAAGATCGTCGCAAAGCAGTAGATGATGACGCAAACAACTATACCGGCCAAAAATTCTTTGATAAAGCGTTTCCGGTCATTCTCTGTCATAGGAGCCCGCTCGGTTCTCAGCCTCACATCCTCTTCGCTGGGTGGCGGAATCCTTTCCATCAGGAAAACAAATAGCAAGAGTGGGAGGGCAAACACTAAACCGGTGTAGAACGGCACCCAGAACTCCGATACGCCAAACTGCACCATCAGCCAGGCACCGACCGACTTCACAAAACCGGAGGCGAAGATGAAGCTCACCGCCAGTGTTGCTCCGATAAAGTCGGTGCTTCTCCTCCCCTCGACATAAGAGAAGACGACGCCCCAGAGCATGCCTAACGGGAAACCATTGATAAACAGAAAAGCAATGTTATAGGGTGCCGGCACCAGGCAAATAGCAGCCAGCTGAGCCAGGCGATACCTGTCAGCAGCAGAATCACGGTGCCTCTTCCTGTTCGTCTGAGTTCCGCGATGTACTTAATGCCGTAGAATTTGGCCAGCAAATAACCCAGCATTTGGCTGATGACCAGAATCGTTTTGTAGCTATAGCCGGCAATTTCAATCCCGTCGAAAGTAGCAACCGTAAACGACTTCCTGAAGCCAAAGATCATGGTGTAAGCAAAAAATACCACCACTGCAGCGTAAAGCCCTACTTTAATCTGGCTACTGTTCTTATTTATGAATGCTGCCATGCCTTTTCCATCATTTCCAGAATAGTGATTTTATCTTCTTATTGGGAATGTAGTCAATAGCGATGAAATTATTGCGTAAGTGGTAAGATTTGTTTTGGTTTTCTGATGATCAGACTTATCTCAATTTTTCAGTCACTTGGTCGAGCACTTGATTTCTGCTTACTGTAAATTAGCCAGCTCTTCGAGTTCCTCCCGTTGCAGTGGTTTATTAATAAAGCCCTGCACACCGTACTCATACATTTTCTCCAGATCGTGTGGGTGACTGGAGGTTGTTAGCACGAATACAGTTACTTTATCTTTTATTCTGTCCTCCAAAGAATCAAAAAACTCCATGAATTCCAATCCATCCATGATGGGCATGTTGATGTCAAGCAGCACAATCAGAGGAATATCTGACTTGCATTCGGGGTTACCTGTGCTGAAACGGTTCTGGATAATAGCATGGGCTTGCTGCCCGTTGAGAGCAACCATTATCTCCTCAACAATTCCACTCTTTTTTATGATCAGCGTATTGACATAGTTCGTGGTTTCATCATCGTCCACGAGCAGTATGCAGGGAATCTTATTCATGTTAATTAGTAAGTAATGCTAGTTTCTACTGTTAGTCTGATCAGGCGCTGTATACAACGATATCTGCAGTCAATCAACTGAAATGTTATCTTCCTTATCATGCAGTTTCAACCAGGCGGAAATTTCCTGTTTGGTGCTAAAAAAAAGAAACTCCATCTCGGGGTGCTTCCTCAGCCACAAGTATCGCCCGATTCTTTCTCCGAAGCTGTTGGGCTTGGCTATATGGATGAAGCTACTCACTCCCAGGCGCCTCATTCTCAGAAGCCATACCTGTGAGAACCAGTCAATTGAATCATCCCATACAGAGATGAGAGAACTGCAGTCATTCAGCAGGTTTTCAAAAGGGATTTGCTGTATGAGCGACTCTACCCATATTGCCACTACTTCTATCTGGTGTTTTGTGGTATAGCCATACCACTCCATCACAAGCGCACGCTGTGCTGCGTGTAGGGTAACTTTACTGTAAGTTTTCCCAAATTCATTTACAAAAGTCTTCTCCAGATTGATGGGCAGACCAGTAGGCATTTGATTTAGATTTTCGATAATGTTTTGTTCCGAAAAGCACTAGTTGAAGACAATTGTAGTATATAGCTTAACAATGAAACAGGGGGAACAGCCCGCAAAAGGACTAACAAGGGGTATTGGTTGCGAGCTACACTTACGCGGCAAACAGGCTACCTGTCACTGGCGTTTATAAAGTGAAAAGCTATACTATATACAAAGGTAGTCTAACCTATACCCGGATTGTTGGGCTGAATAGCTAAAGACATGTCACGAAAATGGGGATTGCTTTGTCGCATTTTTCACGACAAAGCTTAAGTGGCGGCAAGGTGCTGCAAATACCTATGAACGGCGCCCTAAAGTTTTTTCAAGCAGACTAAATAAGTTTGTTCTGAATGCAGTAGCGGATAAGGTCCGTATTGGACGAGAACTTCATTTTTTCGTTTATCCGATTTCGGTACGTATTTACCGTACTCAGTGTCAGACTCAGGTTCTCTGAAATAGATTTCAATGATTCTCCTTCCGCTATCTTGCACATGATTTGAAACTCTCTGTCTGAAAGTGTTTCATGAGAAACCAGCAGTTTATTGTCACCTACCAGCGTATCTGCCAATAGTTCAGCAAGGGAGGCTGTGATATACTTACCGCCGTTCCATACCTTCTTTATTGCCATGACCAGTTCTTCTGCAGCGCTCTCTTTGCATAAGTATCCGGAGGCACCAGCTTTCAGAGACCGCAGGGCATAGGTTTTTTCGGGGTACATACTCAGAATGAGCACTGGCAATTGAGGAAACATGCGCTTTAAGTCAAACAACACATCCAAGCCGCTTTTCACGGGCATGTTGATGTCGAGCACGACAAAATTTGCATCACTTTTTTTCAGCTTTTTCAGTACTTCTGCCCCGTTGGTGGCCTCCGCCACCACGGTGATATCGGGCTCGTTTCTAAGAACTTTTTTGAGTCCCTCCCGAATCAGCACATAATCGTCCGCGATTAATAAATTAATCATCCTGTCAGGTAAGTTTAAAATGATGGTTTACAATTCTATTCAGTCAAAGGGCACTTCAAGAGTCAAGCGTGTTCCTTTGTTCTGCTTTGATTCTATGGACAAACTCGCGCCAATTCTTTCGGCTCTCTCCTGCATTCCCAGAAGTCCGAAAGTTCGTGTTCCGGATAGTTTGTCATCTTGCAGCCCTTTGCCATTATCTTCAATCGTAAAACAGAAGTGGCTGTTCGTCTTCGCTATCTGAATGCTAGCCTTGGAGGCTCCGGAGTGCCGCACGATGTTCGTCATAGATTCCTGCATGATCCGGAATACCTCGATGGATTTCTCGTTTTCCAGTTCGACATAGTCCACATAAGAGAGTACATCCATTTGGATGGAGCTACGCTTCTGGAAGTCCTGTGCCTGCGACTCTAGCTCGGATAGCAAGCCAAAGTTATCCAGCACTGCAGGCCGAAGAGTCGCTACAATCTTTCGTACCGATGCAATCGAGCTATTGATGGTTTTCATCATGGACTGCAACTCCTCCTGCAACACCTCCTGCTTCACATGTCCTTTCGCAAGGGTTTTAAGCAGCAATGTTACATCAATTTTGAGAGCTGTAAAAGCCTGCCCAAGTTCATCGTGCAATTCACGTGCAATATACTTGCGCTCCTCTTCCCGCATTACCTGCAAGTGACGGGTAAGTGCCTGTAGTTGCTCATGCGATTTGGAAAGGGACTCACTCGTCTTTTTCCGTTCTTTTATATGCTCTTTCAGCAGCTCATTCGTGTTTTGCAAAGCAGCTGTTCGACTCAGCACACGATTCTCCAAGTCACGGTTGTTGTCTTCAAGTTCTGAGTTGGCCAGGTTCAGTTCATGGTTCGTTACAGCTAGTTTTTCAGCCATCGTCTTAGCCTTCTGCTCACTTTCTTCCAGTGCTTTGCGGGCATTCACCTGCTCTGTTACGTCCGTTACCAAGGTATAGAAACCATGTACCATGCCTCCCCTGCAATCAGGTATATAGCTCACTTGAATGTGCTTCACAAAGTCTTCCCTGTAGGGCATAGTTGCTTCAAAGTCCAACATTTCTCCGGCCAGGGCCCTCTGTATGTTGGCTTTCACATTATGGTAAGATGGCTCCCCTACTACCTCCCGGACTGTTTTCCCCAGTAGCTCCTGCGAGTCCACCAGAAACCATTTTTCATAGGCTTTATTTGCGAAGCGATACCGCTCTTCCCGGTCCAGGTAACCAATCAGAACCGGAAGCGAATCAGTGATCAGTTTCAGTTGCTGCTCACTTGCCTCCACCGCTATCCTGGACTTCACTTGTTCTGTTACTTCAAGCGCGAAAACGACCACACCGTCTACCTGTTTCTGATCGTTAAACTTGGCCTGCAGTATAAACCGAAAGTATCTGTCTTCAATTACGCCATCCGCAGGCCGCACGAAAGGTATAAGCAGTTCAGACTCCTCGTGGGTATTGCCTTGTTCATACACTTCTCTGAAACTCTTATAGACAAGATTATGCTCTATCTCAGGCAGTGCTTCCAGTATAGGCCTACCCAGCAGTTTCCGTTCCGGGAAGAGCCCTTCGTAAACCGGGTTTACTAAGGTATACACCAGTTCTGGTCCTTCGACAATACAAATGGCTGCAGGCGCCTTCATGAATAAGTTTTCAAGCCGCTTACGCTGTCTTTCAGCCTCTGCTTCAGCCCGCTGCAGTTCGCGGGTTCGCGTCTTTACACGTCCTTCCAACTCCCAGTTCAACTCCAGCAGCGATTCGGATTTCTGCTCTAACTCCTGCTTTGTCTGAATAAACTCGGTAACATCCAGCGCAAAAATCAGTATGCCATCTACTTCACCTTTCGTATTGTAAATAGCCTGATAAATAAAATTCCAATAGATATTTTCAACCGGTTGATCTTCATAGCGCGCTACCGGAATCAGTACCTCTTTCCCTTCAAAAGTGACACCTGTCTGGTAAACATTCCGTATGATTTCCGCGATTGGTTGGTTCTCCAGCTCTGGAAGCGCCTCGAATAGTGGCAGCCCTACCAGTTTACGCCCTGGAAACAGCTTTTGGTAACTGTCATTTATCTCTTTGTATACAAAATCAGGGCCTTCCAGTATAGCTAAGGCAGCAGGTGCCTGCTCAAACAAACGCTCCAAACGAAACCGCTGTTGGTCACCCAGCGCAGTGGCCCGTTTCTCCCTCACAAGGCTCTCCGCTAACTTACGTTCCGTAACGATCTGATCTGATACGTTGGTGGTTTCATGAAGTATGTAAGCTACTTTACCTCCTTCATCGAAAATAGGAATGTTGGTTACGTTCCAATAACGCTCCAAAAACTGGCCAGGCTGCTGAGGGTCACTAATATCATATTGCTGCAAATCCATCCGGTGCGGTTTGCCCGTCGCCAGTACCTGATCTAAAGAAGCTCTCAGGTTAATGGTGGCGAAAGCATGAGGGGAGCCGGGATTGTCAGGAAAAGCATCAAACAGATACTTGCCTACAATGTCCTCCCGTGTCATGAAAATCTCTTTTAAGAGCGCGTCAGTAGCGGCCTCTACCACAAACTGCGGAGAGAGCAGTAAGCTGGAGCCACTCTGGGATTGAAAAATATGGAGGAAGGGTATAGCGTGCACACTTGCGCTTTCTGTAGAGGGAGAAAGTACAGCATCGGACTCCGGGCTTGTACTGCCCGGCAGGTTTTCAAATGGCATATTATTCATAAGTTTCAAGCTTGTGCTTTACCTCAGCCCTCGGTTAGGAGAAGTGGGTAAAGCAGTAGGGCATTCGTACTGGTTGCTAAATAGGTAATGACTGAAGCTCAGCTGAACTGAAAGTAAATCAGCTAATAAATTCCCTTTGAGAGTGGAGGTTGTTCAGACCCATGCAGGGGTCGGTAAGCTGCTGTATATGGATGGGCAAAGGCTTGATGCATAGATATTCGCTTGGTAAGTTTTCTAAGGCAAAACCTTAAAAAAACACATTAAAAATTTAAGCACTTCGGCTGGTTTCAAGGCTGAAGAAACTCAGCAGCAAAACCTATCAACAAGTCAGTTTTAGAAAAAGTGCCTTTAAACTATTTAAACCCTCTTTTTACTATGTGTTAACCGGTGTATATCAGACCTGCCAAGTAGTTCAATATTTTATAGGGCTTTAGCTTAATCATTAAAAATAAAAACTTCTCAAAACCTCCCATAACTACTCATACAGAGCTAGATGCCCTATTAGGAGTAAGAAAAAGGAATGGTCTAGTACTATGTAGTAACCAGCATCTGCTTTTCTGGCATGTTGCCTGAAATCCGGTAATTAAGATGTAATTTTTTTTTCAAAAGTGGATCCGGAGTACCATCCGATGTAAAAGAATTCCTGAGTCCGAAGATGGTGGTAAAAGCATAGAATACCACCACTGTCTGAGGGGTGAACGGCTGTAATTTTGCTAACTTGCAGGCTATAACGCACAGCTTGAATAAGCAACAAATCAATTTGAATAAGCAAATCAGAAACCAGATAAAAGCCATTGCGCTTTACCAGATCTTCGGCGGTATTTTAGGTATAGCACTCACTGTTTGGGTGCTATTCAACGGCGAGATGGTGGTAGACCAGATGGCCATGCGTATCGGCCTTTTTGCCGGCGGACTTTACATCTTTTCCATCCTTTGCGGCCGTATGCTATTCCGCAATCACAAGCGCGGATTGGTGCTCTCCATTATTAACCAGGTGCTGCAGGTGGTGTACTTCTCCTTCGGCAGCTACGCCTTCCAGTATGTAGCGGGCTTACGTATCGGGGTTGGGGTGGACATGGTAGAAGGATGGATCTTTAAATTCAGGCTGGCACTCTCCTCTTTCCACTTCAGCATCGGCACCGACCTCGGCCAGAAATTCATCGGCGTAAACCTCGTTGCCCTATTCCTGATCTTCTGGTTAGAAAGGTTGCTGGAGAAGGTAAAGGAAAATTAGACAAGGACCCCTACCCCATAGGTCAAGCTGGCACAACTCGCTACCAGGATACTTTCAGGATGACATTGAGAAGAAAAACAGCCTTCGCTAAGCTGTTCCAGGTATAGGTACAACCTCAGGCAAAAACGAAAAGCCCCGACCAAATGGCCGGGGCTTTTCATTGATACCAGGATCAAAATGCCCTGTATCTTACTACTCAAACTTAAGGATTCACATAAGCCGGATCACCGCCATCGTTATCCGGCAGATCACCGCCTTTAGCACGAAGTTCGGCCAGGCCTTTTTTTCCGTAGGCGATACGGGTGATCACCACATACAGCACCGGCACCACGAATATGGCCAGGAAGGTCGCGGCCAGCATACCGCCGATCACCACCCAACCAATGGTCTGCCGTGACACGGCTCCTGCACCAGCTGCCAGCGCCAGCGGAACCACACCCAAAATGAAGGCCAGCGAAGTCATGATGATCGGACGCAGACGCAGCTTCACCGCTTCGATGGTCGCTTCGATCAGGTCCATACCCCGGTCTACACGCTCCTTGGCAAATTCCACAATCAGAATGGCGTTTTTGGCCGCCAAACCGATCAGCGTGATCATACCGATCTGGGCGTACACGTTGTTGTCCAGCTTAGGCAGTAAGGTGAGTGCCAATATAGCCCCGAACATACCCAGCGGAATCGCGAACAGGATGGAGAACGGCACCGACCAGCTTTCATAAAGCGCAGCCAGCAACAGAAGTACCAGCAGGATCGAGAGCGAGAAGATGTAAATCGTGCTCGCACCCGCTGCACGCTCTTCGCGGCTCAGACCGGTGAACTCGTAGCCATAACCGGCGGGGAGTACCTCGGCAGCTACTTCCTCCAGCGCATCCAGCGCCTGACCACTACTGTAGCCCGGAGCCGCGTTTCCGTTGATATCGACAGAGCGGAACAGGTTGTAGTGTGAGATCACCGCAGCGTTTTCTACTACCCGCGAGGTCACCAGCGCACTGAGCGGCACAGACTGTCCTTGCCTGTTCATCACATAGTACTGCTTCAGGCTTTCGATATCCATGCGGTAGGAAGTGTCGGCCTGGGCCACTACCCTAAAGTTACGGCCGTAGCGTGTGAAGTCGTTCACGTAACGGCTACCCATGTAAGTGGACATAGTCGAATAAATATCAGCGATGTTCACACCCAGTCGCTTCGCTTTTTCACGGTCTACATCTATGTGGTAACCCGGTGTTTTGGCTGTGAAGAAGCTGTAGGCCATCCCAATCTCTGGGCGGGCATTGGCAGCAGCCAGGAACTGCCCCATCACCTGCTCCAGTTCACGCACATCCCCTGCCCGACGCTGCTGCAGCACGAAGGTGAAACCACCCGACTGCCCCAGACCAGGTATAGCCGGAGGCGCTACCAGTCGCACGTTAGCTTCTTTTATACCCGCAATCTTCTGCTGCACTTCAGCCATCACCCCGTTCAGGTGTGAAGCCTCGTCCTTACGCTGGTCCCAGGGCTCCAGCTGCACAAAGAAGGTACCGCTGTTCGACTTAAACGAAAAGTTAATCGCATTCAGACCAGCAATGGAGGTATAGTTTCGAATCGCTTCCACAGAACCCAACTGGTTACCAATCTCCTCAAGTATCTCCGAAGTCCGACTCATCGAAGCGCCTTCCGGCAGCTCCACCGACACGAACATTCGCCCTTCATCTTCTGTAGGTATAAAGCCGGTTGGCTTGGTGGCGAATAGCCCGAATGTGCCCACATAGATACAGATCAGGATGATCAGCACTAGTGGTGTCGCTTTGATACTCTTGCGCACCCCTACCGAATAACGCTCGGTGGTGCGGGCAAACCAGTTGTTGAAGTTGTAGAAAAACTTGTTGATGCCGCGTGAGTCTTTGTTCACGTTCATCGGCTTCAGCATCAGGGAGCAAAGTGCCGGCGTGAGCGTAAGGGCCACGAAGGCAGAGATCAATACAGAGATCGCAATCGTGATCGCGAACTGCTGGTATAGTCTACCCACGATACCAGGTATAAAGCCCACAGGTATAAACACCGCCGCCAGGATCAGACCAATGGCAATAACCGGCGCCGTGATATCTTTCATGGCCTTGCGGGTAGCTTCTCTGGCTGAGAGCTTTTCATGGTCGATGTAGTGCTGTACGGCCTCCACCACCACGATGGCGTCGTCCACCACAATACCGATCGAGAGCACGAACCCGAAGAGTGTGAGCGTGTTGATGGTGAAGCCCAGCGGGATGAAGAACACGAAGGTACCGATGATGGACACAGGTATAGCCAGGATCGGAACCAGCGTTGCGCGCCAGCTCTGCAGGAACAGGAACACCACCAGGATCACCAGAATCAGGGCCTCCACCAGCGTCTTCACCACCTCGTTGATCGACACCTGCACTACTGACACTGTTTCGAAGGATACGATGTAGTCCACATCGGCCGGAAAAGAAGCCTTCAACTCGTCAAGGGCAGCGTAGATGCCTTCGGCGGTCTCCAGGGCGTTACTGCCCGGTGCCTGGTATAGGAGCATCATCGTAGCCGGGTTACCGTTGATCTTGGACTGACGGCCATAGTCGAAGCGGCCGAACTCGATGCGGGCCACATCGCGCAGGTATACTACCGAACCGTCCGTCTGGTTGGTGCGCACGATGATGTCGCCGAACTCCTCCTGCGTCTGCAGTCGGCCGGTTACCGTCACCGGATACTGGAAGGCCTGTGTATCGTACTGCGGCGCACCGCCTACCGTACCAGCTGCTACCTGTAGGTTCTGCTCCTGTATGGCTGCTGTGATTTCGTTTGCCCCAATGTTATACTGCGCCAGCTTGTCTGGCTGCAGCCACAGGCGCATACTGAAATCCTGCCCGATGGAGGTGATATCTCCCACCCCGCTTACACGCATCAGGGCATCCTTGATATAGATGTTGGTGTAGTTGTCGAGGAACTGGATATCATGGGTACGGTTTGGCGAGTAGATACCAATTACCATCATGATACTCGGGTTACGCTTACGCACCGTCACGCCCAGTCGCCTTACCTCTTCCGGCAGGGTCGGCTGCGCGATGCTGGCACGGTTCTGCACGTCAAGTGTCGCAATGTCGATGTCGGTGCCCACCTCAAAGGTAACCGACATGTTCATCTGGCCGGTACTCGTGTTGGTAGAGGTGATGTAAGCCATACCTGGCGTACCGTTGATCTGCGTCTCCACCGGTGTGGCCACCGACTGCTCTACCGTCAGGGCATCAGAGCCGGTATAGTTGGCCGACACCGATACGGTAGGCGGCGAGATATCCGGGTATTGCGTGACAGGCAAATTCATCATGGCCAGCAATCCCACCAGCACGATCACAATCGAGATCACCATGGCGGTGACGGGCCTTCTTATAAATACTTCTGAAATCATCTTGCTTGTTAATCTTCTGAAAGACCTATCTCCAATTATCTTGCAGCACCTGCCTGTGGCTGTCCCTGCTCAGGTCCGCCTAACTGTACCTTGGCTCCCTGGCGCAGACGCTGTATACCTTCGGTCACGATCTGCTGCCCCTGCTGCAGGCCTTCGCGCACCACAATGTTGCCGTTCACGCGGGTGCCCAGCTGCACATTCTGCTGTACCACAGAGTCGCCCTGCACCACATACACGTAGTACTCACCCAACTGCTCTGTCACCGCCTTGAACGGAATCACAATCTGGTCGCCCAGGTCCTGGTTCAGCACGTCCAGGCTCACGGTCATACCTGGTATCAGCCTTTCATCCGGATTCGGGAACTGCACACGTACGGTGGTAGTACCTGACTGTCGGCCAATGGCTCTGTCGATGGCGACCAGCTTGCCATTGTGCTCGTACTGCTCGCCATTGTTAAAACGAATCGTGAAAAGCGAATCCGGCTGGTTGCCTTGACGCAGGTTGCTGAAGCGACCAAGCTCGGCTTCGTTGATCACGAAATCAACCGCGATCGGATCAGAAGACGACACCGTGTTCAGTAATGGCTGACCCGGTGATACCTGCGCTCCTACCCTAACCTGCGAAATACCAATCACGCCGCTGAACGGAGCCGTGATGGTCGAATAACTCAGATCGGTGCCTGCACTGCTCACCTGCGCCTGCGCCGCTGAAACCTGTGCGCGGGCTGTCTGCACCTCAGTGCGGGCGTAGTCTACCTGTTGCCTGGCGATGGCATCGCGTTCGGCCAGGCGTTCGTAGCGCTCCAGGTCCTTCTCTGCGCGGGCCAGGTTGGCTTTGGCGCTCTGAAGACTGGCCTGCGCCTGCTGTATACCTGCCTGGTATTTATTCTGGTCTATTTCGTAGAGTTTCTGCCCCTTTTTGACACGCTGCCCGTCCTGCACAAAAATGTTGGTGATGTAACCTGATACCTGCGGACGCAGCTCTACTTCCTGCAGCGGCACCACCCTGGCCGGGTAAGTATCGCGGCCGGTTACGCTTTGCTGCTTTACCTGAATCGTGTTCACCGGAACGGCCATGGCTGCAGGATTCATTTGCTGCTGTCCGGCATCGTCACCGCCGCAAGACACAAGCATAGTCGGGCTGATGATGGCTGCGAACAGCCAGGTGTATTTATTTTTCATTATCCTGTTTCTCTGATTTTATCGGTTGATGTCTATGTTTCCAAGGGCACGCTGCAGGTCCAGTTTGCTGGAGAGCACGCTGTAAAGAGCATTGTAGTAATTCAGCTGGGTAGTGCGCAGCTCAGTCTCGGCCACGATCAGGTCCACATAGGCTTTCACGCCCTCGTCGTACTGCAGCTTGATGATCTCGTACACTTCTTCGGCCATCTCCAGGTTCGACTGCACTGTCCGCCATTCCGTGTAATCACCTTTGTAATTCGCCAGCGCCGTCTGGTACTCCGTGTTAATGGCCCGTCGAGCGTCTTCGATCTGCACATCCAGGCGGTCTTCCTGCAACTGTGCGATCTTGAGGTTCTGCAGTCTTCTGGTACCCTGGAAAATCGGCAGCGCTACCTGCAGGCCAACCGATGAGTTAGGGAAGTGCTGGTCGTAGAGGTTGGCGAACTCGTTGTTGAAGTACAGGAGGTTGTAGTTGGCAAAAGCCGAAACGGTTGGCAGGAAGCTCCAGCGATTAAAAGCTGTGTTCAGCTTCAGGAGTTCGCGCTGTGTCTGCAACTGCTGCAGTTCCACCCGTTTGTCGAAGGCGATGATCTCAGTCGTGTCTACCTGTACTTCCTGCTCCATGCGGGCATACTGGTAGGTGAGGTTCAGCTGCTGTTCCACCGGGTAGCCCATCAGCTGTTTCAGGTAGGCTACGCTGGCCTTGATGTTCTCCTGCACCCGCTTGCGGTCTGACCGGATGTTGGCCAGTGTAATGGCGGCGCGCTGGTAGTCCGTCTTATCCACCAGTCCCACTTCGTAACGGCTGCGGGCGTCGTTGAACTGCTTTTCCTGGCGGGAGATGTTCTGGTCCAGGATGCGCAGCTGCTCCTGCGTGAGCAGCACATTGTAAAATGCCTTGCTCACCTCTACCACCGTGTTAATGCGGGTATCCGTTACCTGCTGATCCAGCAACAGCTTTCTGGAACGAGACGCCCTGGAGGCGAGGAGCAGGTTATTGTCAAAAATGTTCTGGGTAGCCTGCAGCGCCAGGTTGGAGTTATACTTCTGTCCGAAGGTGATGATCTCCCCTCCGATTGGCTGCTGGGGCCTTTTGATGTTGTAGGTGCTCCCGAAGTTGGCATTGATCTGCGGAAACCAGCCCGAAAGACTGGCTCTGATCTCCCGCTCACCGATCTGCTCGTCGATCAGTGCCTGCTCCATCGCCGCCCGGTTTTCCAGCGCATACCCCACGCATTGCTCCAGGGTCAGGCTATCCGTCGCGGCTGTACCAGTGTTGTCCTGCGCCATCAGGGAGCCCGGAACCAGCAGGCAGGCAATCAGCAGTTGTTTAAAATAAGTAGTTAATTTCATGTATAATTTTGGTGTTCAGCATTTTGATTGAGTATTAAACGTGCAGGTGCAGGAACTGATGGTGATGCAACTGCTTTAGTTTTTTCTTTCTTATTTCATTTCGGGGCTTATTGTTATTGTTTAAACATCAGTGTAACGATAATTTTATTTGCTAAAGTTGGCAGCTAACGGTCAAAGGCTATACCGTCCCAAATAAGCTGCAGTATCTGTTCGAGTTCTTTTCTATCCAGATGGAGTCGGCCGCTGCCTGTCAGTTTGGCCATGGAAAGCACACTGCTGTGGGTGAGCGTAGCCAATATCTTAGGACTTACCTCTTTCAGCAATCCTTCCTGTATGCCACGCTCAAAAAAGGCAAAAAGCAAGGTATAAAACTTGTCTTCTTCAAGCGGTGGCCTTGCTGTGCTGTAAGGAGAGTTGACAAACTGCTCGAAGAACCGGAGCAGGTTCTGATTGTTCTGGTAAAAGGTATAGAGTCCACCCCAGAGGTTGAAAAAGCAATCTTTGAAAGGTATAGCGGCACAGGTTTCCTGCTCCACAACTTCAATAACCTGCTGCTGTGCGTAGTCGAACAGTTCGGTGATGAGCTGCTCTTTACTCTCGAAGTAATGGTAAATGGTACCCGCTGCCACACCGGCGTGCTTGGCGACCATACTCATCGGCGTCCCATGAAAGCCTTTATCGCGGACCAGCTCCATCGTGCTGATGAATATGGCTTTCTTCTTGTCTGCAATCGGCTCCATTCAAATCCCCTTTTAATCCCAATTGAATGTTCATTCGGTCTGCAAAGCTACGTTTGTAGCTACAATTGTGAAAGCTGTTCCGCCAAAAAACTGAATTTTCTGGTCAAACGACTTCAAAAGCATGGCAAATAAACGGGATTGTGGCTGTGAACGTAAATATAGATATAGCGCTTTTTTCACGTAAAAACCTACTGCCATGGCACTTGCACATGAACTTCACCGCACCCCTCGCATCAACAGCGCCAACAACCCTGTCTGGATGGACGCCCTGAGAATTCTCCTCGGACTATTCCTGTTTATCAAAGGCCTGCTCTTCCTGGAGCATACCACCGACGTATTCTACATCTTCAGCTCCAGCCAGGATGTTCTCTCTGCTGGCAAGGCCCATTTCCTCACCAGCATGGTACACATAGTAGGCGGTTTGATGATCGCATTTGGCATGCTTACGCGACTGGCTCTGCTCTGCCAGATTCCGATCCTGATAGGTGCTTTGCTTATCGTGAATCCCCAGCAAGGAGGCATTAGTCTGGGTAACGCCGAACTGGTTTTGTCTCTGACTGTCACAGCGTTGCTCCTCTTCTTCATGGTGAAAGGCCCGGGCCGCTACTCCATCGACAATAAGGTACTGCGGCAGAGGCAGCCAGGGGAAGAACAAGCAGACTAGCCTGAGTTCTGCTACTCAGTACTGAATAGCCACTCCAGGGCGTCGTCTTTGAACATGAAGTCACGGGACTCGCAGGGAAGCGGGGTTTGGGAGGCGATCTGGTAGATGGTTTCAATGGACAGCTGCTGAAAAATATCGGTGCCCATCACATTGGCGACCCGCTTTAACTTACTGTGCTGCAGTATCTCCGCCGAATGTATAGCGATCCAATTCTGGTCCTGCAGGGAAGGTGGCTGCATTTTGGTATAGTCGGCCAGGATCAGCTCTATTTCGTTGGCGACGATAAACTCACAGGCAAAGATCATGGCTTCGCGCAGCGGATCTGAAGGTATACTCCCCCGCCACTGGTTCCAAAGCATTTTATTTTCGGGGCTGTGCCGTATGGTCACGAAATCCTGCTCCAGCGCCTTTTCAAAGTTTTGTAGATTCATGTTCCATGCCAGCTGAGTTTGATTTTGCCTTTGACTTAATGGTATATGTTTTAACGAAAATAGTTTCAAGTAATAATACAAATATTTATACAGCTTGGTTACATAAGGGCATGGGAAAGTAAAGACCAGGTGGCAAGCTGTCTTTACTTAAATAGCTGGTTATACCTTGGGTCCACTGATAAATCCTGCCTTTGCAAGGTATAGCCGAAAGAGCAGGCTTGTCTATTCCAGCATATCGACAAAAATCCGAAGCTCCTGGTATACCCTGGCCAGCTTCTGTGGCGGGAAATGCGCATTCAGACCGCTGGGATTAGGCAACAGCCACAGCCTGGTGTTTCCGATGGTCTGCTCCTGTATACCTATACCTGCATTTGCCTTTCCGAACGCTACGCGGTAGGCGGAGATCCCCAGTAAGGCCAGCACCTGTGGCTGGTACGCCAGCACTTTCTCCACCAGCCTGCCCCCTCCTTCTTTCAGTTCTGCGGCCGAGAGCTCAGCGGCGCTGGCAGTGGCCTGTCTACGATGTTGGTGATCCCAAAACCAAGGTCCAGCAGTCCCCTTTCTTCCTCGGGCAGGTATAGCCGGGGCGTGAAACCCGCCGCATGCAGGGTCGGCCAGAAGCGGTTGCCCGGCCGGGCGAAGTTATGCCCGACCACAGCCGTGTAAAGCCCCGGGTTAATGCCGCAGAAAAGGACTTTGAGGTTGGGCGCGATGATATCAGGCAGCGTTCTGCCGTTAGCCGCCGCCAGCTCTTCTTTGGTGGGTCTTCGTTTTTGAGGTTGCATACCAGTTCTTTACTAATACCAGTTGCTTACAGTTATAATTTGGTTGGCAGTGTAATCAATAAAAGGTGAAGAAGCATCAGCTTAACGATCTAGGTTTTTTGATTTAGTAAAAAGGAATTCTGGCCTTATAGCAATTACCAGATCCAGAATTTTTTGCAAAAAAATAATACATAACTTTCTTATGCAAAACATTCTTATATATTTGCAGTATGAAAAACAGTTCACTCTATAAAGGCAGTCTCTCGACCATCATCCTAAAGCTGTTGGAGGAGAACGACAGGATGTATGGGTACGAAATCACCCAGAAGGTGAAAGAGCTGACAGCCGGAGAACTCAATATTACAGAAGGCGCCCTATACCCTTCGCTTCACAAACTTGAGGCCGAAGGGCTGCTGCAGGCAGAGATGGTACATATTGGTAACCGGATGCGGAAGTACTATAAGTTGACTGAGGCAGGCAAAAAAGAAACAGCGGACAAGCTGGCCGAACTGAAAGGCTTTATAGAGCAAATGCAGTTGATCATGAATACGAACTTAGCTAATCCCTCAAAAGCATGAAAAAGGAACTGACAGCCACAGACATCGAAAAACTGTATGCCTTTCTGCAGAAGAAGTTTGTAGACACCTATGACATTCAGACAGAACTGGTAGACCACCTGGCTTCTGACATTGAGAAGCAATGGGAGGAAAACCCCGACCTGACGCTCGACGAGGCAATTCAAAAGGTATATAAAAGCTTCGGTATTTTCGGTTTTATGGATGTGTATGAAAAGCGAATAGCGGCTATCCAGAAAGAGAACATGTTGCTGTGGCTACGGACATTCTTAGCTTATTTTAAATTGCCTCACCTGCTGCTTTCCCTAGCACTGTTCGTTGGTTTTCAGCTGGCACTCACCTCACTCGATCCAGGTATGGTGAAACTGGTGAGCCTGGGAGGACTCACGGCTGCCATTCTGTATTTTGCAGTAAAGGAGTTTGTTTTCCTGAAAAAGAAATTACACAAAAAGCTGTCAATCATGCAGTATACCTATGGGTTTACGCCGCTGCTGTACTTCCCGATGTACCTCAACTACATGGTACTGGAAAAGCTGATCCCCGAAGCCATCTGGCCATATGCCTTACACATCACCATCTCTTTCATCCTGACCATTGCCTACATCGACACGATAGATAAAATCAAGCAGAGAGCCCAGAAGTTATACCCTGCTGCCTTTGCATAAGCTATACCTCATTCAACAAGCAGGCTTGTAAGCCAGGCGTTATGATTAAAACCTACCAACGCGACGAAGTGAAATGCTTCGCCGCGTTTTCTTTTATGCCTCCTATAACTGAGACTAATCCTAAATAATGCTATTACCCATCTTCCGTGCTGTTGCAACCTTACTTAAACTTCAGCCAGCGCAGGCACGACCTTTTTTAACCACAAAACTTTATACCCCACTCTCCCCTACTCTTCTCAAAAAATTATCCTTAATTTGGCCGAAAATTGGCTTACAGGGCAATTCACATCTAAATGAGCGGTATTCAGAGGGATCTTCTCTCCACATCATTTTCTCGGTTAGTGCATACCTCCTACCAGCACTGGCCATACAATTGCAATAGAATTGCCGCTAATCTTGGCCCTTTCCTGCCCAATTATCTAAATTTGAACCGTATCTTTGCGTATAGAAAAATAACTAAGCATGCTTCACTTCTTTTTTAGTCAGCCCGATACAGTTTACGCCGTGCAATCCGAGCGGGAACTAAGCGCTACAGACATTCAAAAACTGGAATGGTTATTCGGCAACGCCACTCTAAAGCAGGAAACTGTGCTGAGTGGCTTTTTTGTTGGCCCCCGTGCAGCCATGATCACGCCCTGGAGTACCAATGCAGTAGAGATCACCCAGAACATGGGCATCGAGGGAATTATCCGGATCGAAGAGTTTAAAACAGTAGCGGAAGATTTCTCGGATTTCGACCCGATGCTTTCCCAAAGGTATAAGGGCCTGGATCAGGAGATCTACACGATTGACATACAGCCGGAGCTGTGCAGCCTATAGAGGATATCGCTGCCTATAACAAGCAGGAAGGACTGTCGCTGAGCGAAGAGGAAGTGGATTACTTAAACAAGCTTTCCGAAAGGCTGGGCAGACCACTGACTGATTCCGAAGTGTTTGGCTTCTCGCAGGTGAACTCCGAGCACTGCCGTCACAAGATCTTCAATGGCAAGTTTGTGATCGATGGCGAAGAGAAAGAAAGCTCCCTGTTCAAGCTGATCCGCAAAACATCCGAAAAGAACCCGAACGATATTGTTTCGGCTTACAAAGATAACGTAGCCTTTATTAAAGGGCCGGTGGTGCAGCAGTTCGCCCCGAAACGTGCCGACGTGCCGGATTTCTACCAGGTAAGCGATTTTGAATCGGTTATCTCGATCAAAGCAGAAACACACAACTTCCCGACTACAGTAGAGCCATTCAACGGTGCCGCTACCGGTTCAGGTGGCGAGATACGCGACCGTCTGGCTGGTGGTCAGGGCGCCTTGCCGCTGGCAGGTACAGCCGTTTACATGACAGCCTTGTCGCGCCTTGAAAAAGACCGTCCGTGGGAGCAAGCCACGCAGGAACGCCAGTGGCTATACCAGACACCAATGGATATCCTGATCAAGGCCTCTAACGGTGCGACGGACTTTGGTAACAAATTCGGTCAGCCGTTGATTACGGGTTCTGTTCTGACCTTCGAGCACGACGAGATAGCAGATGCAATCGAAGCTCCTCGTAAACTGGGTTACGATAAAGTGATCATGCTGGCAGGTGGCGTTGGCTACGGCAAAGCAAGCCAGGCGCAGAAAGGTCACCCGAAAGCAGGCGACAAGATTGTGATCCTGGGCGGTGAAAACTACCGCATCGGCATGGGCGGCGCTGCCGTTTCCTCTGCCGACACCGGTGAGCACGGCACAGGCATAGAACTGAACGCCATCCAGCGCTCTAACCCGGAAATGCAGAAACGTGCTGCCAATGCCATCCGTGGTATGGTGGAAAGCGAGCACAACCCGATCGTTTCGATCCACGACCACGGTGCCGGCGGCCACCTGAACTGCCTCTCTGAACTGGTGGAAGAAACTGGTGGTAAAATAGATTTAGATAAACTGCCGGTTGGAGACCCTACCCTTTCAGCTAAAGAGATCATCGGCAACGAGTCGCAGGAGCGTATGGGCCTCGTGATTGGTGAGCAGGATATTGAGACGCTTCAGAAAATAGCAGAGCGTGAACGTGCTCCGATGTATACCGTAGGCGACGTGACAGGTGATCACCGCTTTACTTTTGAGTCAGCTTCTACCGGCCAGAAACCAATGGACCTGGAGCTGAGCGACATGTTCGGCAGTTCGCCGAAAGTGGTAATGAACGACCAGACCGTTGCCCGTGAATACCAGCCCGTAACCTACGACAAAGACCAGCTCTATACCTACCTGGAGCAGGTGTTGCAGTTAGAGGCAGTAGCCTGCAAAGACTGGCTTACCAATAAAGTTGACCGCTGCGTAGGCGGACGTGTCGCGAAGCAGCAGTGCACTGGTCCGCTACAGTTGCCACTGAACAACTGCGGCGTGATGGCGCTGGATTTCCAGGGCAAAGAAGGCATAGCCACCTCCATCGGTCACTCCCCTATCTCGGCTCTGATCGATCCGGCAGCTGGTAGCCGCAATGCCATTGCCGAGTCGCTGTCTAACATCGTGTGGGCGCCGCTGAAGGACGGTCTGCAGAGCGTTTCGCTTTCTGCCAACTGGATGTGGGCTTCGAAAAACGAAGGAGAAGACGCCCGTCTGTACAAAGCCGTGGAAGCCTGCTCTGAATTCGCGATTGCCTCGGCATCAACATTCCGACCGGTAAGGACTCGCTTTCAATGAAGCAGAAGTACAAGGACGAGGACGTAATTGCGCCAGGTACGGTGATCATCTCCGCCGCAGGAAATTGCAGCAACGTGCGCCAGGTGGTAGAGCCGGTGTTGCAGCGTGACGGCGGCAACATCTACTACATCAACCTGTCCAATGATGCCTTCAAGCTCGGCGGTTCTTCTTTCGCGCAGATCGTCAACAAGATTGGCAACGAAGCACCAGACATTACGGATGCGGAGCTGTTCGGCAAAGCCTTCAACACGCTGCAGCAGCTGATCAAAGATGGCAAGATTGCCGCAGGTCATGACATCGGCAGCGGCGGTCTGATCACCACCCTGCTGGAGATGTGCTTTGCAGATAATAACCTGGGTGCTTCCATTGATCTGACCTCGCTTGGCGAAGCCGATAGCATCAAAGTGCTGTTTGCTGAGAATATCGGCCTGGTATTCCAGGCTTCGGCAGACGTTGAGGAAACTCTGAATGCCAGTAATGTACCGTTCCATAAAATAGGAACAAGCACTTCAAGCGCAACATTGGAACTGAAGAACGGTGCAGATGCCTATACCTTCGACATCGCCCAGCTGCGTGATACGTGGTTCAAGACCTCATACCTGCTTGATATCAAGCAAAGTGGCCCGCATAGCGCCAGAGAACGTTTCGAGAACTACAAAAAGCACGAACTGACTTATACCTTCCCGGCAGGATTTGACGGCAAAAAACCGGTTATCGATAGCTCGAAGCCAAGAATCAAGGCAGCCATCATCCGTGAGAAGGGAAGTAACTCGGAGCGTGAAATGGCCAATGCCATGTACCTGGCCGGCTTCGACGTGAAGGACGTGCACATGACCGACCTGATCTCCGGTAGAGAAACCCTGGAGGATATCCGTTTCATCGGGGCTGTGGGCGGTTTCTCTAACTCCGACGTGCTGGGATCGGCCAAAGGATGGGCCGGTGCTTTCATGTACAACGAGAAAGCGAAGAATGCCATCGAGAACTTCTTTAAGCGCGAAGACACCTTATCTGTAGGTATATGTAACGGCTGTCAGCTGTTTGTAGAGCTTGGCTTCATCACGATGGGGCACGATCAGAAGGCCAGAATGCTGCATAACGTGAGTCAGAAGCACGAGAGTATCTTCACTTCCCTCACCATCCAGGAAAACAAATCGGTGATGCTTTCGAGCCTGGCTGGTAGCACGCTGGGGGTTTGGGTATCGCATGGCGAAGGGCGCTTCAGCTTACCGCATACCGAGGACAAGTACCAGATCGTGTCGAAGTATGCGTACGAAACCTACCCGGCCTGTCCGAACGGCTCCGACTACAACACCGCCATGATCTGCGATGAAACAGGTCGCCACCTGGTGATGATGCCTCACATCGAACGTTCGCTCCTGCAGTGGCAGTGGGCGCACTACCCGAAAGGTCGTCACGATGAAGTGTCGCCTTGGATGGAAGCCTTCGTGAATGCCAGAAAGTGGCTCGAAGCGAACGGCAACTAGTCAATAGCTATAACCTGATAAAAGGAAAGGCGCTCTGGAATTAACCGGAGCGCCTTTTTCATGTTCCTGCGATTAGATCACGCAAATTGAGCCATCAGATGCTGTGCAACTGCTGCATATAGGAAGCCCCAACCGGCACTTCATTTCCTTTGATGCATACCTGGTGGCGCTCGATTTTATCGATCTGCTTTTTGGAAACGATATAAGAGCGGTGCACCCGCACAAAACTATCGGCAGGCAGCTGCTCACTCAACTCCTGTATGGTCATGCGCGAAAGCAGCTTCTTTCCGTCCGCCAGCACAAAAGTCACGTAATTGCCGGCCGCCTCCAGGTATAGGATCTCGTCGTAGTGTACTTTTACCTGCTCGTAACCGGTTTTGAGAAACAGGTAATCTTTCACAGGGGCCGTCGTGCTGCGCAGTTGCAGGAGTTCCTGTGCCTTGTTGCAGGCCTTGATAAAACGGGGCAGCGAGAAAGGCTTCAGCAGGTAGTCCACCGCATCCAGTTCAAAACTGGTGACGGCGTGCTCAGAGTAAGCCGTCGTAAAGATCACCATCGGCTTTTTCTGGAGGCTCGTCACAAACTCCAGTCCGGAGATATCCGGCATTTTGATGTCCAGGAACAGCAAGTCGATCGGTTCGTTTTGCAGAAACTCGAGCGCCTGAAAGGCATCTGTAAAACAACCAACCAGTTCCAGATAAGGCACTTTGGCAGCGTGTGCCCGTACCACTTCCAGCGCCATTGGTTCATCGTCTATTGCTATTGCTTTCATGCTTGTTGCTCTATACCTGTTCTGAAATCAACTATACTTACAATTGGAGGGTAAGGTGCACAAAAAACTCTTCCGGCGTGTCGCGGATAATCAGTTCATGTCTCTCCGAATACAAAAGCTCGAGGCGCTGCTTCACATTCTTCAGCCCAATACCTGATTTGTCTTTTTCCGGATCCTGCTCCGACTTCTTTTGCTTGCTGTTGTATACGTCAAAGTAAAGCTTATCCTTATCCGTATGCAAGGTGATTCTGATCCAGGATTTGTGTTTCAGGCTGATACCGTGCTTAAAGGCATTTTCGATAAAAGGAATCAACAACATCGGTGCGATGTACTTTTCGCCCAGCACCTCCTCTATCTTCGTCTCGATGGAGATGTTGGGTGAACTGGAGGTACGCAGCAGCTGCAGGTCAATGTAGTTGCGCATGTACTCGATCTCGCGGGAGAGCAGGATTTTTTGCTGATGATTCTCGTGCAGCATAAAACGCATCATGTCGCCCAGCATCTGTATACCTTGCGCGGTACGCTCGCTGTTCTCCTGCAAGGCGGTGCCGTACAGCGTGTTCAGGGCATTGAATAAGAAGTGCGGGTTGATCTGCGACCTAAGGAAGTCCAGGTTAGCACTCGTCGTCCCCAGTTCTTTCTTCAGCACAAACACCTCCTCTTTCCCCTTCATCTGGCGTTTGAACAAAAACCAGACAAAAGGCGCCGTTACGAACAGTTGGAACAAAGAGTTGAAAAAGCTCAGTCCGAAAGCATGGTCTTCGTCATGCATGAACATTAGGATCAGAAAGGCAACAGGCAAATAGGCCAGTACAACTACTAATAGCGACACGAAAAGGTATTTCCTGAAAGGGCGTGTCGACTTGAGCGCATTCGGGATGATATAATAGTAAGCCCCACAATAAAGCAGCAAGGCACACAGTGAAACGACTGCCAGCGTCAGGGTGACTTCAAACTCTATATTAAACACCATCAGTAAAAACACACTGATCATCCAAAAGATAAAGGCTGTCAGCGTATCGCGGTTGATGATCCGGTACCTGGCTGAGATCGCCGTAGCATTGGCAATCAGGTAAAGCCCGGCGTACTTGATGAAGGTATAGATGCCGACCAACAGCAATAGGAACAAAGCATGGCGGAAGCTGTCCTGAAAAATAAGGCCGTAGTACTGCTCACTACCATCATCCCAGGTCAACAGGTAGCTCTTGGTATAGGTGTCAAGCACGCCCGCCGCGAAGGAGTAGGCCAGGTATAGCCCGAGCAGCAGCAGGGAGTAAAGCGGCACATGCTCCTTTTGCATCAGCTTGGGTATGATCCTGAAGTTGAGGAACAGAAATCCCAGGTACAGCAAGGTATAGCGGATCAGCTGTGGCCAGAAATAATGCTTGTAGAAGTGATACTCGATCCCTGCCCTTTCAAAAAACCACTGGTTAGGTTCGTATGAAGTAGAGAGCGAAAAGATCGAAAAAACAAAAATTGCAGTAGCAACCCAGAACTCTATTTTAGCCGTCTGGAGTGGCTTTGCGATGTGGTTGTCCAGTGTCATATCATTCATAGAACAATGATAAATTAAAGCGTTGAGTATAAACAAAAAATGTGATGAATGCGGCTGATTTTGTGACGGATGTTGCTAAAACATGGTATCCAGCATGAAATTGATCAGTTGCGTCGACTGCCGTACATAGAGGGCATGTTTGGGAGCAGCGGGTTTCTGAATCGTCACCTTTCGGACATTGTCCATCATATCCAGGTCGATCAGCAGGTTGCGCGGATCTATACCTGCCTGGGCGGGTTTGGCGGGCACGGTAAGCTGGATCTGCTGTTCCGCTGTATGCAACCGGTGCTTCTCCAGGTATAGCAACTCTCCCAGCTGACCTTCCTGCCCTGCTGCATACACCCCTACCTCTACCAGATCATGTACAGGTATAGCCGTTTCCCTGCCTAAGGTATCCACCACCGACTTCTGCGCCCGTACATCGAGTGTCACTTGCCATTGTCCGTCTGCTGTCGGAACAGCTACGGCCTGCTTTGCTTCCATATTCCAGTAAGTGTTTTGCTCGAACAGGTCGACCAACAGGTACTGCAAGGAATCCGGGGTGACTGCCTGCAGTTCGCGGTACAGATGCAGGGAAGTAGGCAAGGGGGGCTCTCCTGAACCGAACTTTTGCAGCAACTTGCGCAAGGCCCGGTTCACCTGCTCTTCTCCCAGGTACTCTTTTAAGGTATACATGGCAAAAGGTCCTTTTCTGTAACTCAGGAAAGGATCATTGGCCTGCAGCAGCGGCACATCGGCCTTGGAGCGGGGTGTGAGGTAGGACTGGCGCATCACCCACAGGAGTCTCTCCAGATGCCCGGCACCATAAGAGGCTTCGACCACCCCCAGGGCGCTATACCAGGCGAGACTCTCAGTAAGCAGTGCCGCTCCTTCCATGTCAGCCGGTACCAACTGATGCGCCCACCATTGGTGCGCTATTTCATGTGCCCCTACCGCAAAAACAAGGTCGATATCTCGCCAATCTTCGGCAGGGTTCAACATCGAAAATTTTTCTGTCAGGGCAATAGTGCCCGGGTAGGCAGATGCGCCGCTTCCCGCCCCGGGATACTCCACCAGCCGGAGTTGACGGTGCGGGTAGGGTCCAAAGTGCCGGGTATAGTATTCCAGCGACGCTTCCGCACTTTTGAGCAGCCGATCTACCTGATGGGCATGCGCCGGATGGTAAAGCACCTGGATCAGCACGTCCTGCCACTGGGTTTCGCGCAGGTCATACGCAGCAGAGTAAAACGTATAGAGGTTGCGTATGGGCGCGTCAGCCACATAGTAAAAGTAGCGTCTCCCCTTCTCAGTCCAGGTATACTGCAGGCTGCCGCTTGTGACAGCTGTCTGATCTACAGAAGTGCCGACCACCGCCTCAAAACGGATGCGTGCCTGATCTGCGTTCTGACGCTGTCCTTCTCCTTCCTGTAGTGGCTGAATAGCCGGCTTTGAAGGAAGCTGATGCGCCTGCCGGTCACGTGCAAGGCTCAATTCCCGGTTTGCCTGATAGCCAATGGCAGGCAGCCAGGCATGGTTCAGAAAATAGCTACCATTCGCTGTCACGGCATGGTCTGTCCCTTTCCCGGCAAAGCCTTTGGGCTTGTACTGCAGATCAAAGCTCAGCTCCAGCGAGTCGCCGGGTTGCATAGCCTCTTCGAGGATGAAAATGGAATGATGATGCGGCCGATCTTCGAGCACAGTTTTGGCTGCCCGACTCAACTCTAAATACCTGGTATCTACCCCAAAGGCTGTGGCTATGTGGATGCTGTCAATGGCTACCTGGCCTCTGTTATGAAGCGTATAAACCCCGCTCACCCACGCTTCCCCCAGATCCGGGTATAACTCTACGTGCAGGCTGGTGGCTGTAAGCGATGGCTGAGGTATGTCCTTATACTTTCCGTAGAGTTGCTCGTAAGTGGCACGCCGCTTAATCAGTTCATTTTTTGAAAGTTGCTCACTCAGCACATCTGTCTGGTAAAACACAAATGCACCAAGCGAAAAAACCGCCAGCAAGCCGCATGCGGCTACCAGTATCATTTGTTTTGACGGGTGCAGCACCGCAAGGCGCATTCGCTGCCCTATACCTGTTTCCCGGCCTCTCACCCAAAACCTGAAAGTAAGCAACGCAAGCAGCCCAGCCCAGGCGGCCCAGTATAGCTTAAACCAAAACCAGGGTGCCAACTGCGACCCGAAACCACGCATCTCGGAGTAAGACCAGCCTAGGTCTGCACCGTAAACCCACAGCCTGTTGTCCACACCCATTTCTGAGGCGAATACTCCGAAGAGAAAGACGACAAACGTGATGATGTGCGCCAGGTATTTATGATTCACCAGCACATGCACGGCCATTGCCAGCACCGCCAACAACAGATAGTCAACCAATTGCAAACCGAATAGTATTCGCAGGTATAGGCCGATCTCCAGCGCCTCATACCCCTGCGACAGTTGCGTGGCTATACCTGCCAGCAGAAATACAATTGGCAGCGTAAGCAGCATCAGTACCAGACTACTCAGCTTGCTCAGCAGCAAAACCCAGATGGGCACAGGGGCAGCATCTGCTATATCACTGATGCGGGCATCCCGCTCACGCCAGACGAGCTGACCGGCGTATACGACCATGACTGCCACTATGATCAAGCGTAACATGAACAGGTTATAAATGGCTGTAATGCGGGCAGTCATAGGAAGGGTCGGCACTCCGAGCGACCCCTCCAGCCACTCCGGCAATAGCACTAAAAGTAATCCTGCTATACCTGACAAAGCAATCCAGCCCCAGCTTGTCATGTTCTCGCGGTAGGTCTGTAAAGCGATGGCAGCCATCTGATGCAGTCTGGAGCTCAGTCCGAACTCTTTCTGAACTTTTGGAACGGCAATGGGAACTGCAGCTACAATAGGCGCCTCTACGGATTTGCGCTTCATGATCCGGCGCCACCAACCTGAGCTGGCGTGGTGTGCAAATCGAAAGCGACCGAAGGCGATGGCCATGAAGCCGAATGCAATCAGCAGCCAGAGTACCCGGTTCCAGAGCAGCCAGCTGTCCAGCGGCACCAGTTGTGTATTGATGTGGAGGGGTGTCTGTGTTTTCCGGAACTCGCTCACGATCGTAAAGCCGGAAAAGTCCAGCTGCCTGGCCAACTGCCAGAGCCCCAGGTGGTCTGCCAGCATCTCCTTGCTCACCAGCGACACCATAAACAGCAGTCCCCCTCCCAGAAAGCTCAGCATGGCATGGCGACTCAGCAGGCCAGCGAAAACAAAATGACCGTAGACACAAAGGCAGCGGGAAGTGCTATCACCAGAAAGGAGCTCAGGTAGGGTGAAAACTGGAAAGGACCGAAAAGTGCCCTGTCTATACCTGGCACCACCAACGCCAGCATCAGGCCCAGCGGCAGCGCCAGCAAAACGAGAGCGATCACAGCAAAAGCACCCATCAGTTTACCACCCAGGTAGGCAAACTTACTGACAGGCGTAGTATACAGCAATGGATCTATTCTGGACCGCAAGTCGTGTGTCGCAGCTTCGCCGGCCACGGCTGCTATCACCAGCAGTGCCAGCAAACTGGCAATGGCTGAAATAGCCGCGATCACAACCGGGGCATTCAGGAAATAATCTCCGCTGTACACATTGTCGGTAAAACTCAGCACCATCGCAAAGGTCAGCAGCAGGTAAATGCCGAAGTAAATCCAGGTGGAAATGCGGCGCAGCAGGTAGCGCAGCTCAAACCGGAACATCGCCCAGAACATCATAGCACCACCTCCTTTCCGGCTTGCAGTAGTCGTTTGCCGCTAAGCCCGGCCATGGTACTGAAATAAACATCCTCCAGCGTTGCTTCTACAGGCTCAAACCCTATGCCTGGTAAACTACTGCTGCAGACACGCACCACAAACTTCCCAGCCTGCAACCTGGTGGAGATCACAACATGCGCACGTTCTATTTCCGGGAACTCCTCTTTCCGGATCACCTTGCGCCATACCTGCCCCTGCATGGCGTTTGTTGCCTGCAACGGCTCTGCTTCCATGAGTATTTCCCCCTTGTTGATGATGGCCATGTGCGTGCACAGTTCAGATACATCATCACAATGTGCGTTGAAAGAATCACGATGCTGTTCTCGCCCAGCTCGCAGAGGAGGTTCAGAAACCTTACCCGCTCCGAAGGGTCCAGGCCGGCGGTAGGTTCATCCACTATCAGCAGTTTCGGATTGCCGAGCAAGGCGACTGCCACACCAAAGCGCTGCCGCATACCACCTGAGTAGCCACCCAGCTTCTGTTTGCGCACTTCCCAGAGGTTGGTTTGCCGCAGCAGTTGCTGCACCAGATCGCTGCGGTCGGCACGACTCGTGATTCCTTTCAGGATGGCAAAATGAGAGAGCAGTTGCTCGGCCGTCACGTTGCGGTACACGCCAAACTCCTGCGGCAGGTAACCCAGCGTTTCGCGCACTTTGGCTTTCTGACGCACCACATCAATGTCTCCGAGCAAGATCTGTCCCTCGTCCGGCTCCTGCAGGGTGGCCAGTATGCGCATCAATGTGGATTTTCCGGCGCCATTCGGTCCCAGCAATCCGTACATACCTGCGGGAATTGTCAGACTGGCGTTGTGCAGGGCCTGCACCCCATTCGGATAAGTTTTGGAGATGTTTCGGATCGTTAATTCCATCGTTTCTTTTGTCTAGTCTTGTTCCTGTTGCACCCGCCCAGCTGATTACCAGGCCTTTAACAGGAGTAAGATTAGAAAACAGCAAACAGGACTTCAACTAAAAGTGATGAAACTCCGAAAAGATGTGATAAACTGAAGGTTGTTATGATTTTGCCCTCCAGAGGAGGAGCTATTATGGCCTGCCCTTACATTTCAATAACTTTCTTTACCCTTTCCGGAGGCATAAAAAAACCGCTCAGGCCATGCGGGAGCGGTTTTACTTTCATCTTAAAAAATTACTCTATACTTGATTTTACTCAAGGCCTAAGTATAAGGCCTGTTCCCTATACCTGATCTACCCTGATCCACTGCATACCAGCAGCCTCAGCAGCCTGCACGCCGGGCACCCGTCCTCAAACACCAGACAATGTTCGGGTGCTACGCTCAGCCTTTCTGCCGCCAGCAAAAACGGATCTGGAAAAGGCTTTCCCTTCCCTGTGTCACCGGCACATACCAGCACTTCCACCAAATGTTCGATCTGCAGCACCTCCAGCGTCTTCTGAATCATCTTCCTGGAGCCACCTGATACCACGCCGATCCTCACCTTACCGGCATGGGCTACCAGGTGGTCTACCACAAACTGCACGGGCTTTGTCTCGGAGATGAACTCGTGGTAGAACAGCTCTGATTTTGATCTTTCAAATGCCTCCGGATCGAAGCTGCTCCCGTATCGCTTGTTGATCTCAACGACCACAGCAGGTATAGGCAGTCCGGCAAACTCGTCTACAATGGCCGGATCGATTGTGATGCCCTGACCGGCAGCCACCTTTACGTAAGTATCTTTGTGTGCCTGCATGTTATCCGCCAGCGTGCCGTCGCAGTCGTACAGAAAGGCCTGGTAGTCGCCAGCTGTCAGCTTGAGCAGCTGCTCATAGAGCCGCTTGTTTTGTATGGCGAAGTTATCTTCTGTCATGTTGTGTAGATTGATTTTTGCCTGGTTGCAGGCTTTGTTAGCGGATGGCGGCTACAAACTGCCCGATGGCTCTGCTCACAGCACCTTCTCTGGCCACCAGCCAGTTGAACAAGAGGATGCCAAAGGAAGCGCATACTATACCTGCCAGTACATCCAGCACGTAGTGGTGCGAGGTATAGACCGCCGCAAACCAGATACCCACCGTGATAATGGTAAAGAAAACTTTGGCCACCACTCCCAGCCTGTTCTTCAAGGCATAATAGAGCACGATAAGCGGATAAGCGGAATGAAGCGAAGGCATGGCTGCAAACACATTGGAGCCCTTGGCATAGAGCGAATGGAAAACGGTGATACCAAAAAACTCATCGAAGCGCACCAGGCCTGCCGTGTTGCCGGGTGTTTTGGCGATGAACTCAAAACCATGCAGCTGCACGTACCAGGGCGGCGCAGCCGGGTATAGGTAGTAGACCACAAATCCCAGCAGGTTGACGAGCAGAAACGTGAGCGAAAAGTACACAAACTGCTGCCGGTTCCAGAAAAACAGAAAGCCGGCAAAAGCCAGCGGCACCGGTATCCAGCTGAGGTAGAAGATACCGCTCATCACATCCAGAAAGGCGTTGCTGTGCTGCTGCCAGAATTCATTGGGGCTCAGTATACCTTCGCCATTCCGGATGCCGAACACTGCTTTCTCGGTATTGTACAGGTCCTCGATGTGCACGGCGTTGAACCAGTAGTTCGGGAAGGCTTTCATGTAATCGTAGAGCACCCAGAACACGATAAAGATAGAGAAGCCGGTGATGAACTTACGGGTGATGGGCGTTGCAAAGTAGAGGGCGTTTGCCAGCCCCACCAGCACCAGCTGATCAGACTTGAACCCCACCAGCAGGTACGAGAGCAGCAGATAACCGATCGAAAGGGCGGCTACAACAAGGGCATTCTTCCGTGTTACTTTCGCCTTCCCCTCTGTTGCCGTAGTTGTTAAACTCATTTTATTTTTTGTCAAAATCAGAACCGAAAATCTTGTCCCAGAGAGAAGAGCTCACGCCGTAGCCTTTTGTAGCATCGGAGTAGTGATGCAGCATGTGGTGCTTTTTCAGCTTCTTCCAGAACTCACCTTTAAAGTTGAAGTGGTGCAGGGCATAATGGGAAATATCATAAAAGAGATAGCCCAACAGAAAGGCTGCAAAAAAAGCATACAGCTCCCCTCCCGACAGCAGCAATGCAAATAGAAAATACAGCGCCGTAGCCATGGGGATGCTGGCTGATGGTGGCATCACCAGCCGCCTGGCATCGTTCGGGTAGTCGTGGTGCACACCGTGGAAAATAAAGTGCAGGCGCAGGGCCCACTTTGCCTTCGGCACATAATGAAACACGAAGCGGTGCAGCACATACTCGGTTAGCGTCCAGACAAACAGGCCAAGTGCGGCATGGCCTATGAAGAAAAGCACCGACAGTTGCTCCACATGTAGCGCCAGCCAGCTCAGGAAGAGGATGACCGGCACGTATATGTAAAGCGGCACCGTCCAGTGCACTTTGGACAGCGCTTCCATCCAGTCATACCTGAACATCCTGACAGACTCCTGCGAGTTAGACACGAAATTCTTTTTCATCTGTAAACTAAGGTTTAAAACGTCCTGTTACTGCCTTCCCGGTAGCGGCATCGCGGCCGCTCAGCTCCACATACAGCACATTGGGCACCCAAAATGTACCGCCTTCGATCCGCACAAACACGCGGTCCAGTATAGCCTCTTTCCTGTTTATCGTGGTATAGACACGGTACTTGCCATCGGCCGTCTTGCGTAGGTATAGCGCCAGTTTGCCATAACTCACGAACTTGATCTCATAGTGGTCTTTGCCCAGTTTTTTGGTGTTCAGACCGTAGGCAAATTTGCGCTGAATGTAATTCAGCTCCTTCTGCTCTCCCCCATCCGCATACCGGATCCAGAACGGGTGAATCGGCTCCGCTTCGTTCAGCGCTCCCTGCGTCGTCCGGTTCAGTTCGTACACCACCGTGTTGGCATTCGGATCGCGCTGCACATAAAACAGCAGCTCTTTGATGCCCTTCGGCACCGGCAGTGTGTCGGCTTTTGCTTCGGCTATACCTGCCGGACTGTTGCCGCTGGCACTGCCTGTACCTGTGTAAAGCAGCAGGAGTGCCAGGTAAAAGATTTTTCTCACGTTGTTAAGCTTCTCCTTAGCGGGTTGCCATCTCTTTCTGCTCCATGGCTTTTTTGGAGTCCATCAGCCTGTTATAAGCTGTAATGTTCGTCATCACCGCCATCACGGTGATAGGCAGTGTGAACACCGACATCGTCTCAAAAATATGGAATGGAATGCCCGGCACATATACCTTGTAATCTGCACCCACAAAATAGTAGGTAATACCACAGGCGATAGCCGATACCCCGATCAGCACGACCCGCTCCGGGCGCTGCATCAGGCCACCCTTGCACTCCACGCCCAGCCCCTCGGCGCGGGCCCGGGTATAGCTCACCATCATCGAGCCAATCAGGGCGATGAAGGCAAAGAGTGAACTGAGTAGATAGTGGTGCGAAATCAGGTAATAGCAGATACCCATGAACATGATCATTTCGCTGTAGCGGTCGAGCACCGAGTCGTACATGGCCCCGAAAGTGGACTTCATATTGCCCAGCCTGGCCACCTGCCCGTCGAGCATGTCGAACACGCCGGCAAACAGCACCAGCGCTCCGGCCCAGCCCACGTATCCGAGCTCACCCCGGTTGCTAATTTCCCCGCCCCAGATAAAGATGGCTGCTACCCCTATGTTCAGGATAAGCCCGGTGGTGGTAACAGCGTTGGGTGTGAAGCCCAGCCTGATCAGGAGTCGCACAAAAGGGTTGATCACCGTGTAGATTCCCTGCTGCAACGCGTCGCGCACTGATTTCATGTTCATACTTCTATATTGTAAGTATTAAAAATCAAACTTAAACCTGCCCTTATACCTATATCGGACACATTTGGATGATCCAGGTAGGTCAGACGCTTCACTACGTCAATTCTGAAGAAGTTAAAAATGTTACCTATACCTACGCTCGCCTCCATATAAGGCTTGCTTTCTAGCGTATACGTGAGTGGCAAACCATTGGCATCTGTCGGGAAGCGCAGCAGATCCGGGTTTTCGTGCGGCATGTTCTCTTCGCGCACTTTGCCATACAGCGCCTTGAAAGTGACAAACTCCCGCAGCTTTGTTTTCTTGATCAACGGGAGCTTGTTAAAGATAAAGCCGTTGAAGCCGTGGTCGATGTGCACGCTGGCATACTGGTCGCTCACAAACTCCAGGAAGTTCATCAGGTTGTATGACTGCAGTTGGTATGAGTAACTCTGGTTGGCACGGTGAATCGACAGCAGCGGGAACGGCACCTGCCCGAAAATGTAGCCGCCTTCCGTTACCACATCCGAATAGCCCAGCTGTGACAGGTAGAAGCGCTTGCTCACATTCAGGGCTACCTTCTGATATTCAAACTGTCCCCCGAAGGTACCTTTTATACCAGCAGCTGCGCGCAACGTGAACACCGGATGGCGGTTAGCCACCGGTGTGCGGTAGATCTTACCCTGCAAAAACTGCTCGTTCGGAGCCCAGCGCAGTTCAATCGAAGCCTCAGTGGTGGTGAGTTGCTGAAGTGGCAGCGACTCGTCCTCACCGGTGGCATCCCCCACCGGGATGTATTGCAGCGAACCGGCCGGGGCCTGTCTCCAGTTCCGGAAGCCGATGCGGTAGGACATGTGATTTTCGAACTCCCGCAGGTAATCGATGTTGTAGGTTTCGTTGTATAGCCACTTGTCGTTTTCGCCACGCTTAAAAGAAAGCAGGAAATTGTCTTCCTGCACAAACTGCAGTTCCTGACCCGGTATGTTGGTGTCCTTCTGATAACTTACCCGGATAGCCCGCACCGGAAACTCCCAGATGGAGCGGTCTGTGAGCGAGTAGGTGCCGCCAAGGTAGTACTTCCACTGCTCGTCTTTGAAACCGTAAGCAGTGTAAGTCTCCAGCATCACTTTCTTGCTGAAGTTGTTTGTCGTGCGTCCACCAAAGCGCAGCCGGAAGCCCTCCACCGGATTGAAGCTATAGAATGTATTGATCGGGCCTATTTCGATTTTGGACCCGGCCCGCTTATACCCTGCGATCAGGGCGGTGCCCCAGTCCATCGTACGTCTGAAAGACTTCATGTTCACCAGGCTGTCGATGTTGGTATAGGTATTCACCTCCACGGCCGAAAGCGAGTCGTGCCGGCTGGCCTGCCAGAAGTCCTCGCCCAGCACGGAGGTCGGTTGCGTCCGCACCACAGCTTCGCCTTCGTAATGCGATGCAGGCTGCGCTTCATTTACCCTGTAGTCCCTGAAGGAAACCACCCGCTCCCCATAAAAGCCCATGTCGCTGTTCTGCGTCAGGCCGAAGTCGGCTTTAAGGCCGCTTTTGCTCAGGTGGTAACGGCCGTCCGGGTTCTTTTCAAAGTCCAGCTTGATCTTCAGGTCGCGCACCCAGTTGATGCTCACGCCCTTGCTCACCTCCATGTCCACGCTCTGCACGGCGTAGGTGCCGTCAAGCGTCACATACATACTCCCGGTAAACATGAAGGCTGCCGGGTTACGCGGCTCAAATTGCAGCCTAGCCAACTGCTGTCCCTCATCGGTTCTTACCGTGTCTTTGAGGTAGAACTTATAGAACGTAGGCGCCATGTCGGCAATCGGACTCAGAAACTGGTTGGTCAGGATGGTAATGTTATTGTCGTAGATGTCTACGTCCTGGTACATGTGCTGCATGTAGGCCATGATGCCCTGGTTGTCGACAAACTCGCCAAAGTCTACTTTCTTCTCGGCCTTTACCACGGTCTTGCGCGTCTGCGGAGACTTGCGGTAATACTGCTCCGTCAGCTCCTCCTGTATGAAGAAAGGAAGCACTGCCCTTCCCGCGAGCACGGCAGTGTCGATGTTGTTTGTAATGAAGTCGTATTTGCGCAGCAGGAGATTGCGTTTCAGTTTTTCCGGCGTGTTCACCAGCGACATCTGTGTTTTCTCGTACTGCTCATACTGCACGTAGTCATAGCTTTCCGGCCTGTTCCTGGCTTTGTTGTCCACGATCAGCCTGATCAGGTCAACCGCCGGGTTATTCTTGTTGCTGTATTTGACCTTGCGCTTTTTGCCTACCACCACTACTTCGTTCAGCACTTTGGCATCGGTTTGCAGCTTCACGTGCAGCGTCTGCTCCTGCCCCGGCGTCACGGCCATCGAGGCGGTCTGGTATCCCAGGTATGAGAATTGTATTTTATTGACGATCTGGTTTGTCCGGATCTGGAAGTTCCCTTCGTAGTCGGTGCTGGTACCCGTGCTGGTGCCAGGTATAAAAACAGAAACGCCGATGAGCGCCTCGTTGGTGGCAGCGTCTTTACGGTGCCTTTAATCGTTGTGAGGCCTTGGGCCATCACTGGTGTGGCCTGTACTCCTGCCGCCATAAGCAACATGAAGCAAATCAGCCGGTATAGGTATACGCTATACATATTCCTATCTGAATACATATCGTTTTTGAAAAATGTAATTGTAGAAAAAGCCGACAAGCAGCGAAGTGATTATTTTGGAGTAGAGGTAAGGCAGACCACCATAGTGCGTTATCACGTACACTCCAGATGCGTTCAGCACCAGGCTTCCTTTCCAGATGATCAGATATTTAACTGCCTGCGTTGGCACAGTTTTATGTGCGGCCTGGAACACCCAGTTTCGGCCGAGTGCAAAATGTGTAATGCCCCCTGAAATAGTGCCAATTACGGTGCCTGCCACATACCAAATGCCGAGCAGTTCCACCACCAGCACCGTGACCAGAAAGTCGACAGCGGAAGCTACCAGAGAAGCAGCCTGCGCCTTCAGAAAGGTAAACATTTAGAATAGCTTCAGGTAAAGCAATATTTGTAAAACAATATTTGCGTAAACACCCGCCACTACGTCGTCCAGCATCACGCCCAGTCCTCCCCTCACTTTCTCCAGCTTTCGGATATAAAGCGGCTTCACAATATCGAAGAAGCGAAACAGCACCAGTCCGGCCAGCAGGGTGCTGAGCGACACAGGTATAAACAGCATGGTGATCAGCATGCCCGCCACTTCGTCTATCACTACTTTCTTATCATCTTTGCCCCAGTGCGGCTCCACTTCGTTGGCCGACCAAACGCCCAGCACCGTGAGCAGCAGGGTGATGACAGGAAGCCAGATAACAAGCTGGCTCCCACCTGCCTGCGGCAGCGCATACAGGCACAGGCAGACCGCCACAGCAGCTACTGTACCGCCCCCCTTGCCTATGTAGCCGATGCCCAGGCTGGTGGAAACCAATTTGTGTAATTTCAGCATATATTCAGCTTACAGCGACTCTTCTACCATGTCTTCGTAGTAGTCCAGCCCCAGGTGCGTGATCAGGTCTTCGCCCATGATGTGGCGCAGGGTATTCTGCAGCTTGATGAGTTGCTTGAAGATGTCATGCTCCGGACGCAGGCCTTCCGCTGTCTGCGGCGACTTGTAGTAGAACGACAGCCACTCCTGTATGCCACTCATACCTGAGCGCTGCGCCAGGTCGGTGAACAGGCCAGGTCCAGCACGATAGGTGCAGCCAGAATCGAGTCGCGGCACAGGAAGTTGATCTTGATCTGCATCTTGTAACCCAGCCAGCCAAAGATGTCGATGTTGTCCCAGCTCTCTTTGTTGTCGCCGTGAGGAGGGTAATAGTTGATGCGTACTTTGTGGTACAGGTCGCCGTACAGCTCCGGGTTGTCCTCCGGGTGCAGAATGTCTTCCAGCACGCCTAGCTTCGATACTTCTTTTGTTTTGAAGTTATCCGGATCGTCCAGCACCAGGCCGTCGCGGTTACCCAGGATGTTAGAAGAGAACCAGCCGTTGATACCCAGCGCTCTGGCTTGCAGACCAGGAGCCACGATGGTTTTCATCAGCGTCTGACCTGTTTTGAAGTCTTTGCCGGAGATGGCCACGCCTTTTTCTTTTGCCAGCTCAACAAGCGCCGGAATGTCTACTGTCAGGTTAGGGGCACCGTTTGCATAAGGCACCCCCATTTTAATCGCCGCATAAGCGTAGATCATGCTTGGCGCAATGCGCGGGTCGTTGTTGCGCAGGCCTTCTTCAAAAGCCGCCACAGTCTGGTGCACATCGCTCACTTCGGTGTATACCTCCGTAGAGCCGCACCATACGATTACCAGGCGGTCGCAGCCGTTCTCTTCTTTGAAAGTGCGCATGTCTTCCATCAGCGCTTCGGCCAGCTCATACTTAGTTGCGGCCTCTTTCACGTGCGTGCCGTCCAGGTTTTTGGCATAGGCCTTGTCAAACACCGCTTTCATTGGCTTGATGGCCTCCAGCTCCGGCTTGATCGAGTGCAGCAGCATCGGCTCCAGCACTTTCGCGTTTGCGGCAGCCTCGAATACGTTGTCTTCATACACGTCCCAGCCACCGAAAACGATGTCGTTCAGGTTTGCCAGTGGCACAAAGTCCTTGATCAGCGGGTTGCGGTTATCTGTACGCTTACCCAGGCGGATGTTGCCCATCTGAGAAAGTGAACCTACAGGCTGCGAGAAACCTTTTCTGATCGCCTCTACTCCTGCAATAAATGTGGTGGCAACTGCTCCCAGTCCCGGAAGCAGGATACCCAAGCGCCCTTCGGCTGGTTTTACTTGATATTCCATCTTATTCACTTAAAGTCTAAAACTGTTTTAAATAGATACTTATAGCCAATTGTTTTCTTTATACCATTTCAGTGTGTGTGCCAGCCCTTTCTCCAGGTCGTACTCCGGCACAAAGCCCAGGTCCTGCCGGATCCGGTCGATGCTGCAGTTCCAGTTCTCGGCGGCCAGCTCGTTGAGCTTCTCTTTGTTCAGGGCCGGCATTTT
>NZ_AKIS01000114.1:0-6841 GCF_000277005.1 Pontibacter sp. BAB1700
TATACGCCTGAGTAATAATGTAATATTTAAACTTATAAGCATTTAAAATCAACGCATGAGAAAGGTATTATTGCTAATTACATTAATCGGATCCTTGACAGCCCAAGCACAGGAACTACCTTGCAAGGCAAAATATCCAGAAACCGAGCGCTGCAAGGAGCGGTACCGGGAGGACGCTGACGGAAGACCCCATGGGAAGTATATACAGTACAATAGCAACGGGCAAGTCATTCAGATCGGCAACTTCGTTCACGGCAAAAAGGAAGGAAACTGGAAAGAATACGTGGAATTCATGGGGTTGGGATATCAATATTTGTGGTACATCAATGGTAGGATTTTAGCTACCTCCTGGGACGGTCCGATAACTTCACTTTCGCATGCGCAACGATTAAGAAAGGAAAAGGAGGCAAAAGAGGCAGAAGAGGAGAGGTTAAAAGGGTTAGAGAAGGAAAAGCAAGCTAGAATAGAGCAACAGAGAAATAGAGAAACGGCCGCAGAAAAAATAAGACAGGAAGCAGAATCAAAGAAATCAAGGGAGAAACAAATTATATCGGATTGGGAAAACGGAAATAGACTTTGGAGGTCTTACGATTTCATTTCCTTTCTTGAAGAATTTCCGAATTCATACTATGCGAAAGAAGCAAAATCAAAAAGGGATGAAAGCCTTATCTGGGAAAAAGCGTTGTCCAGTAGAAGTTCAGAGGGGATAGATGAGTATTTGAAAAAATATCCTAAAGGCTACTTTTCCAGTCAAGCTAATGAATATAAAAGTAAATGGTTGTTTGAGAGAGCAAGAGCTTTAGATGAAAATCTCAACTGTATGTCATTGCCCACAAATGAAAAAGCCATACAGCTTTACAAAGAATACTTGAGGGAATACCCAAACGGGCAGCATGTGGCAGAGGCTAAAAATAGAGTGCTGCTCTGGGATATATCCAGTAAGTCTATTACATCAGTTTCAGGAATCAAGGCCAGACTCGCCTATTATAAGGCTAACAAAGAAAACCTTTGCAATGGGGTGGACTACGAAATTGCTAAACTGGAGAGTATGCACGCATTGGCTGTTGCCAAAGCTGACCCTTCAATTCTAAAGAACCTAATCATACCGGGCTGGGGTAATGTTTCAGCAAACAAGGCGAATAATAAGATTGAAGGTGGCTTAGATGATGGGTACTATTTCCACGCACCCGTTGTAGCTACAATAGCAATAGTTGGAACGATAGGCACAGGAGTATACTTCAACAAAGAAGCAAATAAGAACTATGATATCTACTTGGATAGTGATGATCCTACTAACTGGGATTGGCACTATAATAAAGCCAAGAGTCAAAGAAATACTGCTTATATTTTATATGGTGTGGGCGCTACTCTATGGACATTAGATATGGTTAACATCATGTCCAAGAAAGCGGGTATCCGAAAGCAATTAAATGTGTATAAAAACGAACAACGGAAAATAACAACCAATTTAGGTATTGATGACAAAAGCTTAGGCTTAAAATTCGTACTTAACATTAATTAACACACCATGAAGAAACTAACTGCTGTATTTCTACTAGGTATGATGTCTTTTCTCATATCATGTAAAAAATATGAAATCAAGCCAGAGCATAAGGAGCTTAATAAAGTAAGCAACTTTATACTTTTAATGCCTGCAAAGGTTCTTAGCCCCTCATCGGTAGAGCTTACATTCATCTTGCGTGATGAAAATATTGTAGGCAATTTAGGATTGGTGTTGCAGATTGCTTACGAAGAAGATAATCTGACAGGCATATATAGGAGGACTCCATTCGAGGAGTATCATTTTTCCGCAGAGCAGTTAAAAAAGCAACAGAATAAAGCTACTGTGTTCATAGAGGGTATTTCAACAGATCGTCCCCTTTATGCAAGAGTGAGGAACAGGTCATATGATGGCAAAGACAGCAATTTGATTACTTTTAAACTGTAGCTGTCATACCACTAATTTTCTGACGTATAATCATTTCTACAGTACAACATTCCAAGTTAGTTTGAATACCCCAATCTCAAATATGAAGAGTTCACAGTTAATGCTAAGCGTGGTATTTACCTTTTGCTAGGAACTGTTGAAATTCTGACTTAGAAAAGCAGTGTTTTAACATCGGTAACTTCTGCTTTGTGACCATACATTATTATTGGTTCTTTCTTTTTTTTACGAAAGGCACAAAGAGTTGGGAAAGAGAAATTGTGTTCCACTCAGCATGATAAACTATGACAAAGACTAAGGGAGTAAGAATATCTGTTACGGTGGTGCTGGTGTTAATGCTTATTACTGTTATGGGAGTATTGCTGTACGCTTTAGGAAGTCTTGACTTTAGACGCTTTAGTAGTGGCCCTCCATCCTTCAAAGGTAAAAT
This sequence comes from Pontibacter sp. BAB1700, assembly GCF_000277005.1. Lineage (NCBI taxonomy): Bacteria > Pseudomonadati > Bacteroidota > Cytophagia > Cytophagales > Hymenobacteraceae > Pontibacter > Pontibacter sp. BAB1700. The sequence continues at coordinate 2,376 of NZ_AKIS01000114.1, forward strand.
AGCACTCGTGCCACTGGCCAATATAGAAGAAGGGGAAGTAACATTGGCAAAGTCTCAAATCGAGCGTTTCTACGGGTTTGAAGTGACCGTGCTGGAAAGGCAGAAAATGCCTAAAAGTTCATTCCACCAGCCACGACAGAGATATAAGGCCAAGCTAGTGCTCAACTATTTAAAAGATATCAAACCGAAGGACTATGATAAGGTCATTGCCTTGACTGACAAGGATATCTCCACTATGGTACGTGGGCATGAGGATTGGGGAGTTATCGGACTGGCCTACTTAGGTAAAGAGCCTTGTATAGTTTCCACATATCGACTTGGCAAGAGAAAAGTTAGTAAGAGCAAATACGAACAAAGGCTGACGAAAGCCTCGCTGCATGAAGTAGGGCATACGTTGGGGCTGCCACACTGCGCCACGTCCTCCTGTTTCATGGTAGATGCGGGCGGAAGGGTGGCAACAATTGACAAGGCCGAGGTTACTCTTTGTAGTAGCTGTAAAAAGTCATTAACTTTTTTAGCATACAAGAGAGCTACGTTATTTAGTGCAACTGCGTTCACATTATGAAAACCTTTAGGGAGTTGTGGTATGTGTTTCGAATACCTTTGAATCTAAAAACAGTGTGATGATGCGAGCTTTATCCTTTGTGTTATTATTACTTGTGCCTTTGGTAGCTGTTTCACAGACAAAAGGAAAAGCCGAGACCAAGCGTACTGGTGAAAGTGCCTCAACGGATTGGAGAAGCAAAGCCGACATCAAAAGTTTATCAGATGAAACTAGAGACATTTTATTTGATGACTCAGGCTCTTTGTCAGAGGACGAAGCTATATTGTTGAGTAAGGAATATGCAAGACTGCTTGAAATGAAAAGAAGTGAGGCTGCAGGAGAAACGCAACATGTGATAGTTGATAAGAACTTAGTTCCAGAGGCAGTGCTATTTTGCGCCATAATCCTAATTGATGATGATATAGCCCTAGGGGTGACAAGAGAAGAGGGGGTGCGGATCCCAAAAAAGGACTTTCAGTTAATAGCAACAGACATTATGGAAACCTTTGAAAGGTACCCAGAAAATCACAGGCTTCAAATGTCTTTAGATTATGTCTATGTCTGGATCGAACACTCCACGAGTGGGACTATTGTAAGCTTCAGTCGAACTTCAAGCCTCAAAGAAGGGGAGTAGAAGCATCACCTTTCATTGCACTCGTAAGGCAAATCCAGTGATATATACAGTGCGTTTAGAGATTAAATATAGAATTTTATTATATTTATCGAACTACCCTTTCACCTAAGGAGCAACTCTTTATATTTAAATTTCTATTTATGGATGCCGTACTCACTGTGGATGACGAAAGCGAAGAAAGTCATGTATATGCCTATAATGTGAGGGATGAAATAATCCATATCTCTCAGGCTAAGAGCGGTCGGAAAGGCTATTTCTGCCTTGGCTGTAAGCGAGAAATGCAGGCGTGCATAACAAAGATAGAGAACCGTTCGTCCTACTTTCGCCATGACCCAAAGGGGGTAGAGCCTACCAGAAAGTGCACTTATTCTGACGAGACGTATCGGCATCAACTCGCAAAGGAGATTCTGCAAAGGATTAAGAAGATTAAGGTTCCGGCAGTATATAAGTATCCCCCTAAAGGAGTGAGTGGATTGGCCAATTTACTAGTGGAAGACAGATACGTTGAAGCGGAGTATGTTGAGAACGAGACGTGCTTCTATGAGGATGACAATGGGGAGATACGTTGGGGGAAGAAGAAAGACTTAGGAGACAGGTATCTACTGGTTAAGCCTGATGTAACTTTCTTTGACAGTGACTACCAACCTATACTTTTTATTGAACTAGTCGCCACGCATGCTCCATCTGTCGAGAAATTAGTCAAGATAAAGCGTCTGGGTGTAGACACCATACAGGTTAAGATACCTAAAGACTCCCCAGAAGAGATTGAGCGTTCCTTTTTTACAACAGACAAAACGAAGTGGTTATATTCACATGAGCAAGAACGAACTAAATACGTACCAATTTCCCATCCAGATGCAGCGGGAGTTCCACCTATTGATGAACTCCAAAGAAAACTTTTTGAGGAAACTTACGAGTGCCGAGCAGCGCAAATTAGAAGCCTTATACGAGGCTTTAGAAAGTGTTTGGAATCAAAACCGTACAAAGATATTAAAGCAGGAATTAGAGACGAGATATCAAGAGTTGAGAAAAATACAACTGATAATCAAGAGCGACTGCAAAGACTTCAAGACCGGTATAGAGCGTCAATTACAGCAAAGTATTCAGAGCAAATCCGAGGAATTGATGAGCAAGAAGAAGCTCTTCGAGGCGAAGAAGAGCGACTACGAGAAGATGCAGTCAGAGCGGAAGAAGACAATCGAAGGGAAGCGGCAGAGCTTGACCGAGCAGCAGGAGTTCTTGATATCGACATCACAGCAGCAATCCGAGGGCTTGGTGGAAATCGAGAATCTTTTGAAGAGAGAAAAAGAGAGATTGAGCTTGAAGAAATCTCAGTTGACCGAGATATCGCAGCTGAGGAAGGAAGAGTTGAACAAATTAGAGCAACTGCAAGCCGTCTACCAGAGCGGTTTGAAGAACTTGAAAGCGCAGCTAGAAGCAAGTTTGAACAGCTTGAAGGAGAAGAGGCAGCAGGTATTGCAGGAATACGAGAGGCAAGAATCCAACTACCAAGCAGATTTGAACGAGAAGGAGTCGAACTTGAAGAACGATTTGCAGGATTACGAGACACAGCTGCTAGGACAGTTGAAAGCAGAGATACTGCAACAGGTTCCGACCTGTCCAGAAGACTTAAAAATCTACTTGATGCAGGAGGATTACTCGCAGATTTCGAAATCCATAAGTCTGCTTATAGCAGAAACAGAAAAGCTTGGCAATGCTTTAACAAGAGAACTTACAAAAATTGGGAAAACTAAAGAGGAATTTATGGAGTTGATGGATAGAAACACTTCTAATGTATAGGATTACCTATAAGCTCCTATACCATTCACGCTGTGAAAGCCGGGTGCGGTAACCTAAGCTTTCATCGTCTGGTCGGTCTCTAAACTTTGCAATGCTTGCTTCACTCTCTTCACAGTCGAGAGACCTTTCTTAACAATTGCCGCAATCTTAGTGTCCGGTAACGCAGAGTGGTTGAGGAGGTTGGCTATGTCTGAGTGCTTCTCTATAAGTCGGGCATTGGAATATGACGTGCCTTTGACTCTGCCTTTATACTTGTTTCTTTTCTTAGCCTCTGTGATGCCTTCAAACCGTCTGCTTTGCTGGTAGGTCAATTCCATCTCGGCTCCGAGTCCCAGCATCATAAGCATCGACTTTTGAAGTATGTCTATGCGACCGTGCTGATCGGGTGAGAATACCAAGGCGCTTGGATGCTGCACATGGACTGTCATGCCATGCTCCTCCACAATGGACTCAATAGTGGCGATGGTATGAGAGACCCTTCTAGATATTCTGGAAATCTCGGACACGAATATAGTCTTGATTCCTTTCCCCTGACAATATCTAATCATCCTCTGGTATCCCTCCCTTTCCAAGGTATGGGTTTTACCTGTAATGGAGTCTGAAAAAAACTTTTCAATTCTGTATCCCTTGGCTGTAGCCACCTCCTCTAAGTTCACCTTTTGCCGGTCCACCGTCTGATTATTGGTGGAGACCCTGCCGTACGCAACTGCTGAAATCATATTCAAAATAGGTTTAGGAGTGTGAGTATCTTTTCCGGGATGTGAAGCTGTTGTAAAGATACGAAGAAATATTCAAATATGGGTATAACCTAATATGAATTGATGATGCTTATGTTATGGAGTTCAAAAAAGATAATAGATTGTTGAATGAATAAATCTAAGTAGCTGTTCCAACAATCAATAACTTACATAGGAAAAGAAACTATAACATAATTGGATGTACGGTTCGGAAATCATTAAAACTTACTTTTCTTCTCACCCTGATAAGGAGTTTGATGCTCTGTTCAGTGAAAATGCTGGTTTCTTCTGCGGATGCAGAAACTCGATTTATAAGTTTGAGCGGATAGCAAACGACACATTAATAATATACTTCCTTGATAAAACGGAACTTAGTAATGTCCCAATAATTATTGATGGCTATGTTGGGCATTACCGCTTAGCTCAACCTCATACAACAATGATTAGGAGTGGTGCATTTGTCTGCCAAGGTGTAACTAGGCTAAAGCAAAAAGAGCCGACAACAGCTTGGAGATGGAAAGATATAAAAGTCAAAAAGAAATTCTGGCATAGGGGGCTGTCAGTTCAAATTGTGAATGAAAACATGAACATCAGGTTTAGATGCGAAGCAATATATCCATTAGAATACTCAAGTAGTAGCTATTCCCACCCCTATGAGAGCGACACCTTAATTTAAACTACAATACTTACGCTTATAGGTTTAAAATCTAATTAATATTTCCAATTAATTACTTCGTGATTATTCACTATA
>NZ_AKIS01000115.1:0-28790 GCF_000277005.1 Pontibacter sp. BAB1700
GCGTAAGGTCTGGTCACTGTTGCAGTAAAGGTGTGCTCGCCTACAGCGAGTTCGCCTGTTTCTGTCACAGTGTTGCCCTCACTGTCCTTCCACACCACGTTATCCCCTGCTTCGGCACCTATCGACTCGTTGAAGTCCGCTAAAGTGAGGGACTCGAAGTCGTCCTCGCAGTAGTCCGCCACCTGAGCTGTCAGTTCTGGGGCCTCTAGGATGGTAATGGTGAGCATGGCATTACTAGAACACTCGTTAGGGTTTGTCACAGTTGCATAAAAGTTGTGCTCCCCAACAGTTAGGTCTCCAGTAGTAGTCACCACGTTTGTTCTATCAGAATCACTGTACCAAACAACATCATCATCTGATGCAGCGCTATCGACTCGTTAAAGTCTGCTAAGTCCATCGACTCGAAGTCGTCCTCACAGTAGTCCGTCTCGTAGTCATCTAAATCAGGATTTGCGTACACTGTTACAGTTTCAGAACATGTCCTGGTCCTACCCGATGCAGAAATCTCGACTGTTATGGTATAACTTCCTCCCCCTGTTGCTCTAACTCTTATTGAGTTTGAAGATGATGTATATGGACTAGAAAGAACAACTGGAGGTGTCGCATTATTTACTAGCTCGCCATTTCCTGAAACTGTCCATTTATAAGAAGCTCCGGAAGTAGCTGTAACGGTATGCTCTGTTATTTCACCTACACAAACAGGACCTGCTGGGGGCAAATCACATAATGGTGGTGGCATAATCGCTCCGGACTGTATTTGATTATCTTGATTACCTAAACTTGCTCCATTTAAAGTCTCGAGTTTAAAGTGATAAGGTCCACCACTAATAGAAGAAGAACCCTTTCCAGCTCCGTAATTTAAAGGTGCGTATGGCTCGTAACTACCAATAGATAAGTGACCAGCCATTAAAACCATTAAATTTGTTGATTGTGACGTCCATCTTAATGTATACAATCCATAGTTATCTCCCGTATTGGGCTCTACACCACTGTAACCATCAAAAATAAGTTGTGCCCCAGATATTGGAGCATTACCATATAACTGTACCCCCCTTGGATTACTAGTCAATGTTGGATAGGATCCTCCATCATAATAACTGACTGCAGCCCCTACATCTGACCTTCCTGCATTTGTGTATGATGCAGCACTTGGGGAGGATGCAATGACTTTATGCGTAGATTTATAAAGTGCGTCAATTATTTCCTCACTTGCAGGCTGTGGAATAGCATATGACTTAACCAGCAGAAGCATGTCATTTGGATCACTTGGATCAAAAGGATTATTAGTAGCAATATCAGCTATGATTTCTCGATCAGTCATATTGTAAAAATCCTTAAAGGCTTGGTCATAACCAGTTACAAAATCATAGGCATTTATACCTCCCTTTGTGGCTAATACCTTAAACTTTAATTCATATTGGTTATTTTGTGCAGTAGGAATCCCCACAAATACCAGCCTTTGAAGAGTTGATGAGCCTTCGTAGTAATCTGATTTTGAAGACTGAAGAATGCCTGGAATCCATTCCTTATTTTTATTCGCATACTGCGAAAATGATGTGATACTCTGGCTAAAAGAGTAAGGAGTTATTAATAGTAACCCTACCACTAACACCATAGCATACCGCCACAGCCCTAGCAGCTTGTTCTTCGAGCGAGCATCTCTTGCCCTACCCGTGTAATTGTTAAAATTTTCCATAAGTGTAAATATTTCTGGTTGTTAGAATGTGTTTATTATGTTTTTAGTCTTGAAAAAAGGCAAAGCAGTGCCTGCCTAGTGATTGTGCGCTCACTGGGATAATGCGTGCAGAAGACAGTGGAGGCTTAAGCAGTTGAAGAACTACCTAGCAAAATGAAAGGAAAGCATAAGATGGGCCTGGCCGTAAGAGGCAGCGCCATAGATAGTATACATTTTGCATAGTTGGTTGATGTAAACAATGTATGTGTTCCGTTGGAATCAGAATTTGGTGAGGCGGGTGCAGTCACCAAGGGCTTACAGAATAAGCAAGGGGGTTAATCGGCGGTTGTTTAGCTATTTTGCAAATATCTATTTATAGACAGATGCTGTATAGTTGAGCTTTAAGCTAATATACTATGAATACTTAAAAAAATAGATATTTTTTTCCTATTAATAGTTTAGGTAATCTAAAGACGGGTGAATGACATAAATTAAAGTGTAAGGCAACTTTTATAAAACTATATAGAATAAATTATCTATTTTTAATTATGTCAATAAACAAAAAGAGCTGCCCCTTACCTATTTAGTGGCAGCGACTGCTCTTTTTATTTTGTACTCACTATGGTGAAGAGACTATTATCTATTTTTCAGAATTCTCGTCTTCGCAATGGTTATCGTCAATCCAGTCACCAATGGTTCCTGCATATTTACCCAATTTACTAAAGTCACATCCTGAAACGGGGTAAGGTGAGTTTGGATAGTTAGCAAAGTAAGCTACAATACAATTATATGCTTTTTGAACGTTTCCATGGTCTTCGTCATCTGTAGGCAAGTCATCAGCAGTCAATCCACTTAGTATGATTGTTGCAGCCTGAAAAAATGCTTTATCAGCATCAGTTCTTCTCGGTTGTCGAAATAAAGCTCTAGCATCATCATATGTCATCGTTCTATTACCTACTTCTACCGAACTCCAAACAGACACAGGGCTAGCAAACCAGTAGCCTTGGGAATAAGAGCATTTACCATTCACTGGCGGCTCTTCTTCGCAATAGTTAGAACATGTCTCTATTTCCCCTTTCTCACAATATCGACCAGCTTTTATAGCTATAATAGCCCCACTTAAAGTAATAGCAGGATCAAGTGTGAAGTATAAAGTCCCAATTGCACCACTTAAATCTTCACCAACATCGGGAGTTTCAAACTTGACATTACTAGTTGTACCTAAAATATTACAATCTGCTGAATTGAAGTTATTATAAATGGGATCGAGATCAGTTCTATCACCCCCTACTATAATATATGCAGATATTTCGTGCTGTCCTTCTCCTTCTCCTAATGGCACAATTGATGCTTCTGGATCTGGGCAATCTAATAGAGCTAATCTGAAATTAGAGATATCTTGTGGATCATTTTCAGTTCCATCAATAACAATTGACCATAAGCCATCTCCTTCATACCTTAAACAGTTAATATCATACCCATCAACATTAACTGGATTTGGTTCTGAGCCATTAACTAATGCCCCCTTAATAGAAGCACTAGGCCCCATATCCCCATCCTCCTTAGAACAGGCAAAAGCGATAAAGCTGAATAAAAATATTAGCAGCGAATAATTGATTGATTTTTTCATACCATCATAATTTAAGTTGATAATTGAGTTTGTTTTTTGGTTTATAATGGACAGAGATGTCCCAGGCCGGTATTTGCGATACCGACATAAGTGGAGCAGGCAGCATCAAAACAGGGTTTAAAACTGCACCTGGTGATCTTAATTTTTAAAGATTATGGACTTGGCTGAGGTTGGCAATGTAATAATCGATAGCCCGCATTTTTTGAATGGGAAGGGTTTGTTTCATAGGAATTAGGTAATGGATTTGTTCAACACTATTCTCTCTCGCAGATAACCACCCAGGCGCTAAGCCCAGCCATATCCAGCTTACCAATTTTACAAGGTATTTATAACATTCATAAATAGAAACAACACTTTTTATAACTGGATGCTACATAAATATACTCCTCTAATTATAATTAATTCAATTATTTATTAAATAATAAGCCTAATACTATCTAAGTCTGGTGAACCACCAAAATGTAATGGTAAAGAGCCCAACAAAATAACTATATAAAAAAAAGGATACATTTTATAAAATGCATCCTTTTCTAAATAAGCTTGGTTGGTTCCGTAAACTCTTAATTCTCAGTGAAGCTATAATCATAAAAATTATACACCTCCACCTCTTTGGGGTGCCTATCGCCGTGCTGACATAGCATCAGGCGCTTGGGGCTTTCGTCCGGAGACTCGTAGCCCCATTTCATACGGTTCTCATACTTGAGTTCGTCCGGCAATTCTATCTTGTAGTTCTTCATACATAGTGTCATTGTAGCGTGGAACATAGGTACTCGCATACTTTGGCGCACTAAAATTCAACTATTGCCTCAGTTACACTCATGTACGGCACATACCATGCCATGACTGCATAAGATAGAAACATAAAACAGGACATTTCTAACAATTACTTTGTAACATGGGCTACAGTCTCCTTTTCCATGTCACGTTTCCAGTCCAGGTAGCCTATAGTGGCTAGAATCAGGAAGATAAAATACAGGAAGGCCGTCAAGTATAACTCCTTATAGGTATAGACTCCCACGTACACCACATCCACTGCCAGCCACACCAACCAATTCTCCAGGCGCTTTTTGGCCATAAGCCAGTAGGCCATCAGACTCACAGCTGTGGTAGCCGAGTCCGTGTAGGATAAATCAGCATCGGTATAGTTATCAAGAAAATAGCCCAGCCCGCCTGTAAAGGCTACCACCAGCGCGATTAACACCCAAAGTTCCTTCTGACCTACTTTAGTGACTTTACGCTCAGTATGCCCCTTGCCGCCGTACAGCCATTCGTACCACCCATAGAAACTCGTGATGATGTAAAAGGCGTTTAGCCCCATGTCGGCGTAGAGGCGGGCATCGTAGAAAATGAACACATAAGCTGTTACACTCACCACACTGATAGGCCATGTCCAGACGTTCTGTTTGGCGGCCAGCCATACCCCGGCTATACCTGTGATCACGCCTATTACCTCGACCAGGCTCATGGCCTGTAACCCTTCCAGAATGCTATTGTAAAAACCTGTCATCTATACCTGTACAAGCCCATGATTTAGGCTAATTTGTTGCTAAGTTTGTAAATCAAAATCAAAACGCCAAAGCTAAAAGTATAGCAAAGACAGGAGCCTTATTATTATGGATGAAATCACAGCGCAGGAACTGAAAGAGAGACTAGGCCGCAGCGCCGAACTACAGATTGTAGATGTGCGTGAGCCTGTGGAGTTTGAGATATGCAACCTAGGTGGTGAGCTAATACCCTTAGGGGAACTGCCCAGGCAGGTGAACCGCATCCGGCGTGATATACCGGTGGTCATGGTCTGCCATCATGGTTTCCGTAGCGCACAGGCCATCAATTACCTTACCCAGCGCCTTGGCTATGACAATCTGCTTAATCTCAAAGGGGGCATTCATGCCTGGGCTACACAGGTAGACCCCACCATGCGCATGTACTAAATATAACGCTATACCTGATATAACGCTATACCTGCTGAAGTCAGACGTTCTCATTCTTTTTATCAGCATTTTCCCGCAAGCATTCCTGAACAATTATTAACAATTTAAAATATTTCTGATGGGAGCCGTGTAGCAGGTTTTGAATAATTTTCTCCTACCTCTTGCTAAATTATCCGGATTAATTTATGTAATTTTACGCGGCAAATAAGGACCCCTAATTTATTTGCCATGATCGCTGATCAATCCAAAATTGTATTTGAGGCACTCACCTACGACGACGTGCTTCTGCTCCCGGCCTACTCCGAGGTGCTCCCCCACAACACTGATACTTCCACACAGCTTACACGCAACATAAGAATCAATATCCCGTTGCTTTCTGCCGCTATGGATACCGTAACCGAGGCTGAACTCGCGATCGCTATGGCACAGGAAGGAGGCATCGGTATTATTCATAAAAACATGTCGATCAAGGCGCAGGCTGAGCAGGTGCGCAAAGTGAAGCGCTCTGAAAGCGGCATGATCCTCGATCCGATCACGTTGGAGGAAGATGCTACGCTCGGTGATGCCGTCCGCATCATGTCAGAGAACAAGATCGGCGGTATACCGATCACAAATGGCAAGGGCAAGCTCACCGGCATACTGACCAACCGTGACCTGCGCTTCGAGAAGGACCTGACACAGCCCGTGAGAGCCGTGATGACGACCGAAAACCTGATCACAGCTGAAAAAGGCACTGACCTGGCAAAAGCCGAAGACATCCTGCAGCAGTACAAGATCGAAAAACTGCCGGTAGTGGATGGCGAAGGCAACCTGGTGGGCCTTATCACTTACAAAGATATTCTGAAGAAAAAAGACCGCCCCAACGCCTGCAAAGATGAGTACGGCCGTTTACGTGTAGGTGCCGCCGTAGGCGTAACGCCTGACGTGATGGACCGCATCAAAGCACTAGTAGAGGCTGGCGTAGACGTGATCAGTGTGGACACAGCCCACGGCCACTCCAAAGGTGTGCTCGATGTGGTGCGCAAGATCAAAGACAACTTCCCTAACCTGGATGTGATTGCTGGTAACGTAGCCACTGCCGAAGGTGCCAAAGCCCTTGCCGATGCAGGTGCCGATGCCGTAAAAGTGGGCGTTGGTCCGGGCAGTATCTGTACTACCCGCGTGATTGCAGGCATAGGCGTGCCGCAGCTCTCTGCTGTGATGGAAGCCGCTAGAGGCCTGGAGGGAACAGACGTACCGGTTATTGCAGACGGTGGCATCAAATTCTCGGGTGACATTGTAAAGGCACTTGCCGGAGGAGCAAGCACTGTAATGGTAGGCTCTCTGCTGGCTGGCACCGAAGAGGCGCCAGGTGAGATGATCATCTATGAAGGACGTAAGTTTAAGACGTACCGCGGTATGGGTTCTATTGAGGCGATGGAAGAAGGTTCGAAAGACCGATATTTCCAGGGCAACGAAAAAGACAGCAAGAAACTGGTGCCGGAAGGTATAGTAGGACGTGTGGCCTATAAAGGCCTGGTGTCAGAGGTGATCTACCAACTGGTAGGCGGCATCCGTGCCGGTATGGGCTATTGCGGCACCCCGACTATACCTGCGCTCCAAAGCGCTAAGATGGTAAAAATAACAGGGGCTGGTTTGCGTGAAAGTCATCCGCACGATGTACAGATCATGCGCGAGGCTCCAAACTACAGCCGCTAGTCATTTCATAACACAACAATAAAAGAAGTAGGTTGGCCTTTTGCTAACCTACTTCTTCTTTTTTACGTTATGCAAGTTGTTCTTTAAAAACTCACCTCGACAACTTGGCCAAAGAGCAAAAATTTTTCTTACCTTACAAACTGATAAAGTCTCGGGCAAGCCATTTTCTGTCGCCGATAAAACTAAGCACGGTTTTCCGTTTTATGCTTTATAGAACCAACGCGAAATCTCTATTTATTACCTCGGCTCTGGTCAGCTGGTCACTCCTGCTGGCTAATGTGCTGTTGGCGGCAGAGAGCTTGCGGCAGGAAAGCTCCAATGGCCTGGATCTGCCTTTCGTCAACAATTTCCTGATCGTCGTCTTCATCATCTCTGTCTTTGGCTTCCAGCGCATGAGTGCCGACAATCTCAAGGGAATCGACTTTATTGGCTACCTCTGGAATATCTTTGCCAAAGGAGGTATAGCCGCCTACCTGAGTGTTGCCTTGTACATGGTGTACCGCATGGTGACGAACTACTCTAATGTACAGTCGCCGCTGCTACTGCACATGGTCTACCAGGTCAACTTTGGCTTGTTGGTACTGTTCCTGGCAAAAGCCTTCTATGTGTGGCGCCAGTTGATCCTCTACCACAAAAATAAGTTTATACAGATCGCCTGGGACTGGTACGAGATCCTGCTCTTCGCTACCCTGATTCTCACGCTGCTCAACTTCAACTACAGCAGCCTGATCTTTTTGCCATTGCTGGGCCTGATCGGGCTCTATACCTTGTTCCTGTGCACTAACCTGAAGTGGGTTGCCTACCTGACGTTCAACAAAAAGGGCAGGTCGCTTATTTTGCTCGTTGCCATCCTGCTGGCCTGCTACATCTTCGCAGACTTCTTCTACAACTTTGCAGACAGTCCGCTGCTGGTAATCGACTATACCGATGTAGGTTTCCTGCTGCTGGCCATGTTCTTTGTGGCGCTGTATACCTTCGCCGCTTTCCTGGTAGCACTCTTCAGCTTACCCACCTCGAGTGTGTTTGAGCAAAAGAGCGAAGACCTGCTCAACTTCCAGCGCCTGAGCCAGTCCATACAGCAGGGCCAAAGCGAGAAGCAGGTATACGACATGCTTTTTGAGAGCACCGTGAAGGCGGCCGATGCCAGCGCTGCCTGGCTCGAGATATTCAAAGGCGAAAAAAAAGATGAAATAGAGTTATGTCATCAGCTCACCATAGAAGAAGAGCAGATTAAGCGTATACGGCACTTGCTGCTGGCCTACAACATCCAGCACATCGACTACATCAACAATAACCTCGACCGTAACCCTGGCTTCCGGGACCTGACGCTGCCCTGGAAGTCGCTGATTATTCTGCCCATCAAGTCCAAGAAGCACCTCTTTGGGGTGCTATACCTGCTCAAGGATATAGAGCAGGGCTTTGACAGGGAAACCGTGAATGTACTGCGCACCTTCACCAACCAGACCATTCTCACGATCGAAAACCTGCGATTGGTACACGAGTCGTTGCAGAATGAGCGTTATAAAGAAGAGCTTAAGATTGCCTCGCTCGTACAGGATAGCCTGATCCCGAAAAAATTCCCAAGTGACAGCTGGTTTGAGATTTCCACGCACGCGAAAGCAGCCAAGGAAGTAGGCGGTGACTTTTATGACTTCCTGCAACTCAGCGAGTCACGCATTGCCATTATCATAGGGGACGTGTCAGGCAAAGGTATTTCAGCGGCCTTCCACATGGCCCAAATGAAGGGTATTTTCCATGGCCTGATGCAACAGGATATGCCGCCGAGCGAGTTCATGAAACAGGCCAACAGTGCCCTGAGCCGATGCCTTGAGAAAACCTCTTTTATTACTTCTGCGCTATACATCATTGATTATCGCATGAAGGGCTTTATGTTTGCCCGCGCAGGCCACTGCCATACCCTGTACTACAATTCCATGATGGATGACACCTTCTATTTCCAAACGGACGGACTGGGGCTTGGCATCATTCGTGATAAAAGTTATAACAATCACGTTCGGGAAATGTATTATGATTACAACCCGAGCGATGTGATGGTAATCTACACAGATGGTATCGTGGAAGCTCGCAGCCCAGCCAACGAGGAGTATGGAGAGGAAAGGTTGCGCTACATGCTCACACAGACCTACCACCTGGAGGCCGAAGATATCAAGTGCGCTATTATTAACGACCTGGAGGACTTTACCGGTCTGACAGAAAACCTATATGATGACCAGACGCTGCTTGTCATCAAGTTTAAGCCGACTCAACCTAGTGAATAGTTATACGTAAAGGATGCCGATGAAAATTACTAACCAAATCAAAGACACAACGATCATCATCACCCTGGATGGTGAACTGGACGCAAGCTCATCTGTAATGCTCGATGAAGCGCTTTCCGACCCCGAGATCATGACCTACAGCAAGATCCTGGTAGACTGCAAAGACCTGAACTACATCTCGTCTGCGGGCCTTGGGGTATTCATTTCGCACCTGCAGCGATTTGAAGATGCACAGATCAAACTCATTTTCTACAACATGCAGGACAAAGTGCGCAACGTGTTCGAAATCCTGGGCCTCGACCTGCTCATGACTATCGTTTCGGATTACGAAGAAGCCATGACCATTGCTGATGAATAATAAAATTACAGTTAGCTGTACTAAAAAAAATCTGAAGCAAATACGGGACTTCGTCACGGAGTATCTGGCAGGCTATAAGCTGACAGATATCCTGATGAACCAGATCGTATTGGCTGTGGATGAGATATGCGCCAACCTCATCATCCACGCCAACCACGAAGACCCGTCCAAAAACATTTCCCTCGCTATCACAGAGAAAGCGGGCATGCTCAAATTCGAGATCATCGACAATGGGGTGGCCTTCCGACGGTCTGAGTACAGAGAGCCTAACATCGAAGAACACATCCGCATCGGCAAAAAGGGGGGCGTCGGCATCGCCCTCGTCAACCGCATTATGGATCGGGTGGAGTTCGAGTCAAACACGAGGCAGAACACCTGCCTCCTCTACAAAAAAATTAAATAGGGCTGAGCTGCACACTTTTAGCGCCCCTTGTCCGTTATCCGGAACGAAATCGCATGCAATAGGATTATAGTGGTACTTTTTGACTAATCTGTCAGAAAAATTAACTAAAATTGCATGATCTGACCTCGTCAGGACAAAACCAAGCGTTAGTTTATCATCTATTTATGCGCAGCAATCAACTACTTGTTGCGGCAGCAGCCCTCTTAATGGCTGGCTGTACCGCAACCAGGAAGAATGACAAGCAGGAACCTATCATTGCGACCATTGGCTCCCAACCTATTTACACATCCGAGTTTCAGTATGTGTATGAGAAGAACAACGGAGGCAATGAAGACGCCTATACCCGCCAGAGTGTAAGCGAATACCTCGATCTCTATACCCGTTTCAAGCTGAAGGTGATGGAAGGCGAAAGCCGTGGCCTGGATACCACCACCGCTTTTAAGCGCGAACTGGAGGGCTATAAGGAACAACTCGCCCAACCCTATCTCACCGAAAAAAGCGTGACTGACCAGCTGGTGCAGGAGGCTTACGAGCGCCTGAAACAGGAGGTGAACGCATCGCACATACTGCTCGGCCTACCCAACGACCCAAGCCCGCAGGATACACTGGCTGCCTACAACCAGGCCCTGGAGCTGCGCAAGCGATTAGAGGCTGGAGAGGCCTTTGAAAAGCTTGCCCGTGAGTTTTCACACGACCCATCGGCAGCTGAAAACGGTGGCAACCTGGGCTACTTTACAGCCATGCAGATGGTATACCGCTTCGAAGACGCTGCCTACAAGACTCCGGTCGGACAGATTTCGATGCCGGTACGCACCCGCTTCGGCTATCACCTGATCAAGGTAAACGACAAGCGTGCAGCACAGGGCGAAGTGAAAGTCGCCCACATCATGGTACGTGCCACACCGGGTATGCCGAAGGCAGACTCGCTGGCAGCCAAGCAGCGCATCGATGCCATCTACAAGCGCGTGCAGCGCAACGAGAGCTGGGATCGCCTGGCCGCTGAGTTTTCTGAAGACGCCAACTCTGCCGCCAACGGCGGGGAGCTGCCCTGGTTCGGTACCGGCCGCATGATCCCTTCGTTTGAGGAGGTTTCATTTGCCTTGAAAAAAGAGGGTGAAGTGGCCCCTCCGGTACTGACGCCTTACGGATGGCACATTATCAAGCTTATCGGCAAACAATCGCTTCCTCCGTTTGAGGACATGGAGCAGAACTTGCGCAACAAGATTGCCAAAGACTCCCGCTCCGAGCTGAACAAAGCAGCCTTCCTGAAGCGCATCAAATCAGAAAACAACTTCAGCGAAGATGCCACCGTGAAAGCTGCTGCTTTGGGCAAGGCGACAGATGCCCTGATGCAAGGCAAGTGGGACTATGATACCGCTGATAAAACACTGAAGAATACACTGTTCACGATACAGGGTAAGCCTTATACCGTGGCCGACTTCTATACCTATGTGAAGGCTGAGCAGCGTCCGCGTATGGCGGGCACCCCACAGCACCACATGAGCTCGTTCTATGACAACTTCGTGCAGAAGAGCCTGCTGGCCTACGAGCGTGCTAACCTGGAGAACAAGTATCCGGATTACCGCATGCTGGTGCGTGAGTACCACGACGGTATCCTGCTGTTCCAGTTGATGGACGAGAAGGTATGGTCAAAGGCGGTAGAAGACACAGCTGGCCTCCAGGTGTACTTTGAGCAGAACCGTGATAAGTACCAGTGGAAAGAGCGTGCACATGCCACCGTGATCAGCGCTGCCAATGCGGAACTGCTCACCAAAGCACAGCAGCAGTTGAGCGAGCGCCGCTACGAGGTACGCAACGGCAAACCTGCTGATATTACCTTCGAAACAAACAGCGCCACCCCGGATCAGGCAAGTATGGCCCGACTGAACGAACTTGCTGACCGCTTAAGCAACAACCCAAACCTGACGCTGGAAGTGAATGGCCATGCCGATGCACGCGAAGCAGCTGGCAAGCGTGATCTTTCCGCAGAGCGCTCACAAGCTATAATGGCTTACCTGACGGCCCGTGGCGTAGCATCAGACCAGCTCAGCTCCAAAGCACTGGGCAAAACCAAACAAGCCGCTGCTGACAATACCGAAACAGGTCGCCGCCGCAACAGACGCGTGTCATTCACGCTTTACTCTTCAGAGTTGAGCGCACTGGCTGACAACCTGAATGCTGGCAACCCGCTGGGTGTACAGATCGTCGAGAAAAAATTCCAGAAAGGCGAAAACAAAGCTGTGGACGCTGTGAAGTGGGAAAAAGGATCTTATAATACCGAACTGAACGGACGCCAGTACCTGGTGATCGTGCACGACGTACTGGCTCCTGCTCCAAAGCAGCTTTCTGAAGTGAGAGGTCAGGTAACGGCCGACTACCAGAACTACCTGGACGAGCAGTGGGTAAAGCAGCTACAGGAAAAGAACCCTGTTAGTGTTAACCAGACAGAGGTCGATAAAATTATCAGAAAATAAAGCGGGTCCGCAACGAGAGAACCGATAGAAGCCAACATGCATAACACAATCTATAAAACGAAAAACCTGGCCCTGCTACTGCTCAGCCTGATCACAGTATTTACAGCTACGGCACAAGCACCTACCCAGAAAAAACTGGACGGCATCATTGCCAAGGTAGACAACCATGTGATCCTGCGTTCCGAACTTGAATTCAGCTACCTGCAGTACCTGGCCCAGAACAAACAGCAGCCAAGCGAACAGAACGAGCCGTTGAAGTGCGAGATACTTAAGTCGATGGTACAGGAGAAGCTGTTGCTGGCCCGTGCCGAGATTGACTCAGTTGTAGTGGAGGAAGCTGCCGTAACCGGTGAGTTGAACCGCCGAATTGAGTACCTTGCCTCACAAGTGGGTGGCACCGAGCGTCTTGAGCAGTATTACAAAAAGAGTATTAAGCAGTTGCGCGACGAACTGCGCCGCACTGTTCGCAACCAAATGGTGTCTGAGAAGATGCAGCGTGATATCACTGAGAAAGTAACCGTTACACCGAAAGAGGTGCGTCGCTATTTCAACCAGATCCCTGCTGACAGCTTGCCTTACTTCTCCAGCGAGGTGCAACTGAGCCACATCGTGAAGTATGCAGAGGTGAGCCGCCAGCAGAAGCAGGCTGCCCGCCAGCAACTGGAAGCTTTACGTGAGCGCATTGTGGCCGGAGAAGACTTTGCCACACTGGCACGTGAGTATTCGCAAGACCCGGGTTCAGCAGAAGCAGGTGGAGAACTGGGCTTCTTCAAGAAGAAAGAACTGGTACCAGAGTATGAAGCCGCCGCGCTGCGCCTCGAGCCGGGACAGATGTCTAATGTCATAGAGTCAATGTTCGGCTTCCACCTGATCCAGATGATCGAGCGCAAAGGCCAGGAGTTCAACACACGTCATATCCTGATCAAGCCTGCCACCGCCCGTGTGGATGTGCAGGATGCCATCGCCGCCCTGGACAGTGTGCGTACGCTGATCGTGAATGACAGCATCAGCTTTGCCAAGGCTGCCAAAGATTTTTCAGACGACAAGAACACAAAAGACAACGGTGGTACCCTGATGAGCCGTATGACTGGTAGCTCTTACATCCCGATGGATGAAGTGGAACCAGGTATATTCTTCGTAATCGACACCATGAAAGTTGGTGATGTGTCGAAGCCGGTTACCTTCACAACGCCTGACGGTAGAGAAGCAGCCCGCATCATCCAGCTTCGTTACAAATCGTCTCCTCACCTTGCCAACCTGCGCGACGACTACCAGAAGATCGCCGCTGCCGCCTTGGCACAGAAAAGGGACAAAGCTGTGGATGAGTGGTTCCGAAAAAACATTGACACCGTATTCATTGAGATCGATCCGGACTACGACCGATGCAAAGTGCTTGACTTAACGCAATAGACACCCATGAAGCAGTATACCTCTGACAAAGAAGCAGCCGATGCGCTGCACCGCTCCTACCAGGACCTCACTTCCGAAATATCTAAAGTTATAGTAGGACAGGAAGAGGTCGTGCGCCTGGTGCTCACAGCCGTTTTTTGTCAGGGGCACTGCCTATTAGTTGGAGTGCCTGGCCTTGCCAAAACCCTCCTCATCCAGACCATCGCCTCTTCGCTGGACATGTCTTTCAGTCGGGTGCAGTTCACCCCGGATTTGATGCCGAGTGACATCGTGGGTGCCGAGACACTGGACAAGGACCGTAATTTCAACTTTGTAACGGGTCCTATCTTTGCCAACATCATTCTGGCGGATGAGATCAACCGTACTCCTCCCAAAACACAGGCAGCCCTGCTGGAGGCCATGCAGGAGTATGCCGTGACAGTTGCCGGCAAGCGCTACGAACTTCCACGCCCGTTCTTTGTGCTCGCCACCCAAAACCCGATCGAGCAGGAAGGCACCTATCCCCTGCCTGAGGCACAGCTCGACCGCTTCATATTCAACATCACGCTGGGCTATCCAAGCTACGAGTCGGAGCTGCAGATCGTGAAGAACACCACCGGCGCTGCCCGTGTGGCACTTGACAAGATCCTGCACGCTGATGACATCCTGGCTTTCCAGCAACTGGTGCGCCGCGTGCCTGTAGTGGACAATGTAGTGGAATACGCCGTGAAACTGGTGCACAAAACCCGCCCTAATACAGCGATGGGGTCAGAACGGGCTAGTCAATACCTGGAGTGGGGTGCCGGTCCGCGTGCCTCGCAGCATTTGATCATTGGGGCGAAGTGTAACGCCCTACTCAATGGCAAGTACTCGCCTGATATAGAAGATGTGCAGGCTGTTGCGCTCCCTATCCTGCGTCACCGCATCGTGCGCAACTTCAAGGCCGAGGCAGAGGTATTACGGTTGAGCAGCTGATTCAGGAGTTGCTGTAAATATTAATTGTTGATTGTTTAAAAGTTACTCAGGTATAACATCAGCTAGCTGATTATGCTTATAGTGTGATACCAAAGTTCGTGACTCCCACATTACCTTGCTATACACAGGTTTCCAACAATCTAGCAATTGAACAACTCAACTATTCAAGAGTCAACAATTAACAGTCAACAACCAACAATTCTTCAAACAATTTAGCAATCTAAGCTTATTGGTGTAATTTTGCGGCTGTACTGATTTTTGACATATTACACTGAAACTTATGGAGGCGGCAACGCTATACGTTCGCTTTAAAGACAATCTGGCCACTATCATCGGAGCCCTGAACAGCAAACTGGAAGTTCGCTCCATGCCTTATAATGTATCTATTCCGCTAGAGGTAGACCTGCTGGCTGACATCCTGCGCCTGCACGGCCTTGACTTCAAATCTGAAACAGCAGGTGCTGCTCGCCTGGAAGACTTCACCCGCTGGTTTGAGCAGAACGAGAACGCAGTAATGGATACTTTGCAGCGCGTACTGGAAGAAAAACGAGCCTACATGAAAACAGCAGGCGGCGTGGTACTGCAAAAAGAAATGCTGATCCGCAGACTGGAGTATTTCAATGAAACGGCCCATACCCTGGAGGTGATGATGCGCCAACAGCAACTTAACAGCCCCAAACACTTCAAGTACCCTTTCCTACTGAATCAATAGCCAGCGACTATACCTGATAAAAGCAAAGCGCCCGCAGACTTATACCTGCGGGCGCTTTGTTCTTTATGACACGGAGAGCTTACTTATTCCGGATGGAGGTATGCCCCTGTTTGGAGTGCTCCAGGTCCAGGTCGCCTTTGGGCTGCTTCTTCATGCTGGAGTCCGCCTCCTCGCCTACAGGGCCTTTGGCGACCGTGATGCCTCCATCAACCATATAAAGTGCACCCGTCACATACGAAGCCTCGTCTGAGGCCAGGAAGCAGTAGACGTTCGCTACCTCCTCCGGGCTGCCTCGGCGGCCCATGGGCGTGGCTACCTTCATGGTCTTCACCATCTTCTTATCCATTGGTCCGGTGCTTTTGTGCGTCCAGGCGGTATCGATTGGTCCCGGGCCTACAACATTAACCCGTACACCAAACTGAGACTGCTCCACAGCGAGCCCTTTCATGAAAGCATGTATAAATCCTTTGGTACCACCGTAGGGCGCATTCTGTGCTATACCGATCACACCGGCCTCTGATCCGGCCGACACGATGTTTCCTTTTGTTTTGTGCAATTCGGGCAGCGCGGCCTTGCTCATGGCAAATGCTGACTTGATGTTGTTCTTGATCATGTAGTCCAGCGCCTCCTCTGTATAGTCCTGCAGCATGTTCACCTCCGGAAAAACACCGGCATTGTTAATCAGGATGTCAAGTTGCCCATACTCCTTTACAGCCAACTCGACGCATTCCTTGGCATTGACTTCTTTGGAGATATCACCATTATAAGCGATGGCTTCTCCTCCCTCCTTTTGGATCTCCTTCACTACATCTTCCACGGGGTCCTCCGGAAAGCCTGCTACCACCACACGGGCACCTTCCTGCGCAAATTTCTTGCAGATGGCCTCTCCTATACCTGTACCGCCGCCTGTCACAATAGCGACCTTGCCTTCTAATCTGTTTTTCATAGTTAATTGATTAATGTTAAAGCACATGTATTGTATAAGCTTGTAACGGCTATGGTCGCTGGTCGGTTAACCCGTGACAGGACAAGGAAGATAATTTCCACATTTTTAGCTGGATAGCGTATGACAAACAAAGCAGGCGGAACAACGTCACATCTGTTTCATTATAACTACACCATCGCTATGAGCTATTTATACAATACCTTGCCCGACGCCTTTGAAGAACAACTGGAAACAGAACACCTGGTACTGAGGCCCTACGCAGAAGGCGACGAGCAGGAGTTTATGCGGCTTATTCAGGAGAACACAGCAGCCCTGAGTCCCGCCTTTACAGGTAGAGTGGCCCGGGTACGTGCACTCGAAGATGCACGCATACAGCTAGCCCAGTTGCGCAGTGACTGGGACAACCGCAAGCAATTCGACTTTGGGGTCTGGCTTCGGGAGAGCAACACATACATTGGCGACATCACGCTCAAGAACATAGACCGTTCTGTGCCAAAAGCAGAGGCAGCGTTATACTTTACAAGTTGGTCTGAGATGCTGGACCTGGCACAGGAGGCGTTCAAAGCGGTGTTGCATTTTGCGTTTGAGGACGTGAAACTCAACAAGGTATACATGCGCTGCACACACTATAATAATGTATGCTCCCAGTTGGCCGAGAATTGCGGCTTCGTAAAAGAAGGTGTGCTGCGAAGCGACTTCAAGGGTGCTGACTCAGAAGAGCTGCTGGACCTGCGCTACTACGGCATGACCCGCGACGATTACGAGCAGGCAACTCAGCTCAAAGAGCGCGACTCCCAGACTGCCGTGTAGACCTCATTACTTACGGGGCTTCGCTACAAAAAAATCAGTGTCGAACGTCAGGTACAGCGCATTCGAGAACTCCAGTTTCGGATTGTCAAGGTCGACCACAGGCTCCAACCGGAGTGTCAGGTATAGGTCTTCCATGATTTCGATGTCCTTCATCAGACGCAGGATCAACAGATGGCGATCTTCCTGGATGTAGTCAGGATCTTTGTAAGTTGTGGAAGCCGATTGGAAAAGCTTACCCCCTAGTTCTGTAATATACCCGTCGCCACGCCAATAGCTCAGCATCACATCCTGATACTTCGTGTCTATACCTGCATTTAGGTAGATGGCGCCTCCTTTCGTAAAAGGGAGCTGAAAGGTATTGGAGTAGTCATTAAAACCCAGCAGATAATTTTTGGTGTATACCCGGTGGAGCACCCGATGCGGCAGCCGCCGTTCCAGTTCCACCCCCACAGCCGCATTGACTACCGTGAGCAAAGGCAAGGGCGAACTATCGATCTGTCCGCCCTTATGCTGCGCCGTGAACTGCACAGGTATAGCCAGGCGTATGGTATCACCCTCTGCTCTGCCAGGTATGTTGAGCAGGTGAAAAGCGGAACTGACACCGCCAGCCACTTCCTCCCGCACAGGGTCTGCCCGGTAGATCATCTTGCTCCAGTCAATCCAGGCGTCCAGTTTGACGCGATGCGTGTTCAGCAAAAACTGCAGACCGTTCTCCAGCCTGTCGTTGATCACACGCTCAAAATCATAGAGCGGCTCTACATAATCGTGACTGACGTTACCTTCTAAAGTACCGAACACAAAGGCCCAGTTTTCACGTTGCCATTTCACGGTGAAGGTTGGCTGGATGTCCTGATAACCTGAGCTGCCAAAATCCTTCCACAGGAAAGCACCCGCATCGATCCGCACTGAGGCAGACGGATAATAACTTACCCGCGGCAGCAGATGGTAGCCAAACAAGGTGTAGCCATCGGCTATTCTATTGAAGTACTCGTTGTTTTTAGAAAAGCCAAAGGCGTGCAAGCCAATTCTAATCTGATTAGCATTTTCAGGTTTGACAGGTATGGTCAGCTTGAGTGCGTCGTTGTTGAGCTGACTATAGGCTAAAGGGCTGTAAAGCACAGTAAAGACACAAAATAAAAGCCTGAAATATCTCATAAAAAAGGGAATAATATGGCACAAAAGCCTATCGATATATGTTGTAACAAGACGGCCATACTCAACTAAAATATTTAGCAAAATACCTGTTACTTTTTTTGCAAATTGATTTTGAACGTCGTAATTTCACATCAATATAAAGCTATTTAATTAAACACACATGAGCGTAAGCAACGAAAAACTAAAAGCCCTGCAGCTGACGATAGACAAGCTTGACAAGACTTACGGTAAAGGCACCGTAATGAAGCTGAGCGACAACAAAGTGGAAGACATTCCGGCTATCTCTACCGGCTCGCTTGGACTTGACATTGCTTTAGGAATTGGCGGTTTACCGCGCGGCCGTGTCATTGAGATCTACGGTCCTGAATCCTCTGGTAAAACCACGCTTACCATGCATGCTATTGCAGAGGCGCAGCGCGCCGGTGGCCTGGCTGCCTTCATTGACGCAGAGCACGCATTTGACAAGGTATATGCCGAAAAACTTGGAATAGACACTGAAAACCTGCTGATCTCTCAGCCTGACAACGGTGAGCAGGCCCTGGAGATCGCTGATCACCTGATCCGCTCCGGTGCGATCGATATTATTGTAATTGACTCTGTTGCCGCCCTGGTACCGAAAGGCGAACTGGAAGGCGACATGGGTGACAGCAAAATGGGTCTTCAGGCTCGTTTGATGTCACAGGCACTGCGCAAGCTGACCGGTACGATCAACAAAACCGGTTGCTGCTGTATCTTTATCAACCAGCTTCGCGAGAAGATCGGTGTGATGTTCGGTAACCCGGAAACCACTACGGGTGGTAATGCCCTTAAGTTCTACGCCTCTGTGCGTCTGGACATCCGCCGTGTTGGCCAGATCAAAGAGTCTGCTGACAACATCACCGGTAACCGTACACGTGTGAAGGTAGTGAAGAACAAAGTAGCGCCTCCGTTCAAAGTAGTGGAGTTCGACATCATGTACGGCGAGGGTATCTCTAAAGTAGGTGAGATTCTTGACCTGGGTGTAGAGCTTGGCGTAGTGCAGAAGTCAGGCTCGTGGTTCTCTTACAACGGCGACAAGCTGGGCCAGGGCCGCGATGGCGTGAAGCAGATCCTGCTCGACAATCCAGAGCTGCAGGAAGAGATCGAAGCAAAGATCAGAGCGATCGTGAAAGGCGAGCCTGAAAAAGTGGCCGCTGCGCTGGAAGATCCAAGCGGTGCGGAATGAACATTATTCCCTGCTAACAAGTAATCAAAAAGGTGCTATACTACATAGCACCTTTTTGCGTTTTAAGTTGTTGGTAGTGTGAATATAAGATACTACCTTAGTGTAAAGGCCTGATTTTGGTATAATAGTTGGATACAAACTGTAAACGACACCAGCCTTACCCATTAGCTTATGAAAAGGATATTACCAGTTATTGTGTTAGTGTTAGTTGCTCTTTCTGGCTTTGTGGCCAAGGAGTCGCTACGCACTGTCCCGAATGAAAGCTTCACAGCAGGAGAGTTGCTTAAATACAAAGTGCACTACGGCCCCATCACAGCGGCCGAAGCCGTGATTGACATAGCGCCTGGCCTGCATCGCATTAATGACAGACCAACTTACAAGGCAACTGTATACGGCAAGACAACCAGTTCATTCGACCTCTTCATCAGGATTCGTGACACCTGGCAGTCTTACATTGACACGGCTGCTATTTTACCTCACCGCTCATTCCGTAATATAGAGGAAGGAAGCTACCGCAAGCGTGAGACGGTGGATTTTAACCACTTCACAAACACGGCGCAGGTAGAGATGAAGAAAAAAAATAAGGACAAGAAGCAAAGCACGCATAAAATTCCAGCCGGCGCCCAGGATATCGTAAGTGGCTTCTATTACCTTCGCACACTGGATTATGACCGCTTTAAACCGGGCGACAAGTTCAGCATCAAAGGTTTTTTTGATGAGGAGGCATTTGACATGGTGGTAACGTACCAGGGCCGCGAAACGGTTAACACTAAGGCCGGTTCCTTCAGAGCCATTAAACTGGTGCCTCGAATGCCTAAGAACAAGCTCTTTAAGGGAGAGGATGCGATCACGGTATACCTGTCAGATGACCGAAACAAGGTGCCGGTACTGATCTCGGCTGATATGTTTGTGGGCGCTGTAAAAGTGGATCTGTACGAACACAAGAACCTGAAGCATAAACCTGCCCTTGTGGCACAGAAATAAAGGATAAGCCAGCTCTAGTAGCTGGCTTTTTTTTTTACATGCGCTGCCAATGTTAAGAAAATATTATGATTTGGTTATCTACGCATTCTATACCTGCCGAAATAATATCTTTGTCATGAAATGGATGCAATTAAATGGCTTCCAACAATAGCTATACCTGCCTGTTCTACTGACAGGCAACTCTAATCATAAACACGTGCAGACACCAACCCAAGCCCATTACAAAATACTGGTAGTTGACGATGACCCGGATATCGTGGAACTACTGCAGTACAACCTGGCTCGCGAAGGCTACGACGTAGCCCAGGCCGAGAACGGCAAGAAGGCCATAGAGGTAGCGCATGCCTTTAAGCCGAATGTGATTCTGATGGATGTGATGATGCCGGTACTGGACGGTATAGCCGCCTGCCGTCAGCTGCGCGAAGAGCAGGACTTCCGCCAGACACACATTATATTCCTGACTGCCCGGTCAGAGGAGTTCTCCGAAGTTGCCGCTTTCGACGCCGGCGCTGACGACTTCATCACAAAACCTATTAAACCCCCGTGCCCTGCTCAGCCGCCTGGCAGCCTACGCACGCCGCGATGCGCAGCAGGAAGAGCAGGAACAGGTGATCGAGATTGGAGGTTTGCGTATAGACCGCACCAGCTTTGCCGTGTACAAAGGCGAAGAAAAGATCACGCTCCCGAAAAAAGAGTTTGAACTCCTGTCCTTTCTGGCAGCCACTCCAAACAAAGTATTTACGCGCGAAGAGCTACTCAACAACGTATGGGGAAGTGATGTTTATGTGATCGCCCGAACTGTGGACGTTCACATCCGCAAAGTGCGTGAGAAGATTGGGGAAGATCAGATCAGAACCATCAAGGGTGTTGGCTATAAGTTTAACACGGACTGATACATGAACTTGAACTCCCGTACGCTCGCCCTTTTGGTATCCCTGGCAGTGGCCCTTGTGCTCACAGCCTTTTTGGCTTTAGCCAGCTACTTTTCATCAAGGGGCTTAATGGCAGCGCTTGTACTGGTGTTCATCTGCTGCTTTCTGCTGATCTATTTCTCGTACGAGGCGCTGGTGTTCCGTGAGATCAAAAACGTGTACTCCAGCCTTGAGAAAATCAAAAAACAGGAATACCGCAAAGCAGAGGGCCGTTCCCTGTTTACGGCTGACCCGCTCCGGAAAATAAAAGACGACATCTACCAGATTGCAGAGCGCAAGCAGCAGGAAATTGACGAACTCAGGCACCTGCAGGTCATGCGCCGCGAGTTTCTGGCTGATGTATCACACGAGCTCAAGACTCCCATTTTCGCTGCGCAAGGCTTTATCCATACCTTGCTCGACGGCGCCATGGACGACCCCACCGTGCGCGATAAGTTTTTACAGAAAGCAGCCAATAGCCTTGATGGTCTCGACACCCTGGTGCAGGACCTGATCAGCATCTCGCAGTTCGAAAAGGGCGTAGTGAAAATGGAGAAGCAAGACTTTGACACTGTGCAGCTGGTACGGGAGGTGTTTGAGCAGCTGGAGCAGAAAGCCAGCAACAGCCGGATAAGACTGCACCTGCTGGATGTGGAACCAAATGAAAAGGTCATGCTGCATGCCGATCCCAACCGAATACGGCAAGTGTTTATCAACCTCGTAGACAATGCCATCAAGTATGGTAGAACGGGCGGCAACATCTGGGTTTCGTTTACAGAAGGTCGCAAGCGCTATACCATTACCGTAAAAGACGATGGTACAGGTATAGCGCAGGAGCATATTAACCGCATATTCGAGCGCTTCTACCGCATCGATAAGAGCCGCTCCCGCGACAAAGGAGGCTCAGGACTCGGCCTGGCCATCTCCAAACACATCATCGAAGCCCATCGCTCCTTCATCGCTGTAAAAAGCGAGCTCGGCAAAGGGACTACGCTCCGCTTTAAACTGCTCAAGGCGAAGGGATAGCTGGTGGCTAAATGGCTAAATTGCTGATTGTTAAATAATAAACTAGGTATATCCTCAGCTATCCCACTTCCTGGAAGATCAAATCCATAAACGGGGGATGAAAACATTAATGTATATGGGAGTTTCAACAATTTAACCATTTAGCAATTCAATCTTTCAACAATTAACAATCAGCAATCAACAATTAATACCCCCACCAAATTTGCGTATCTTTGCATGCTGCGTGGCTAAGGTATAGCCGCGCTTGTTAATGATACAGTTACGCATGAAATACCCGGTTTTTAAAGACCTGATTATATTTGAGAATGAGGACTTTCTGGTGGTGAATAAGCCACCGTTTTTGTCCACCCTCGAAGACCGCACTCCCAATACCACCAACCTGCTTAAGCTCGCCAAGCAGCATAACCCGGATCTGCAAGCCTGTCACCGCCTCGACAAAGACACTTCGGGCTGCCTGGTGTTTGCTAAGAATCCGGAGGCTTACCGCCACATGTCCATGCAGTTTGAGCACCGCGAGGTGTATAAGGTATACCATGCCGTGGCCTGGGGTGTGCATAAGTTCGAAGACCAACTCGTGAACCGATCCATACTGGCAGGTGCTAAAGGCGTCGCCAAACTTACGCCGCATGGCAAACCGGCAGAGACTTACTTTACGACCCTGGAAAGCTACAGTCGCCATACCCTGCTGGAATGTATGCCGGTAACGGGTCGCTTGCACCAGATTCGCATTCACCTGGCTTTCCTGGGAGCACCGATTGTAGGAGATAAACTGTACGGCGGCGAGGACCTATATCTGAGCACGTTGAAGCGCAAGTTTAACCTGAAGCAGCAAACAGAAGAACAGCCGCTTATTAAACGATTTGCGCTGCACTCGCACACCATTGGCTTCAGACTGATGAACGAGGAGCCGATCAAAATAGAAGCACCCTATCCGAAAGACATAGCAGTGCTGATAAAGCAACTACGGCAGTACAACTAGCGTAAAAAACAAAGGGGCCTGATGCGACATCAGTCCCCTTTTTGCTTGTATAAGGTATAGCCTTCCTAACTTACCCGCAGCACAATCTTGCCGATGTTCTTGTTGGCTTCCATGTAGCGGTGCGCCTCAGCCACATCAGCCCAGTCAAATACAGAATCAACAACTGGCTTAATCGTGCCGTTCTCAAATAAAGGCATCGCAAAAGCGGCCATGTCCTGCGTAAGACGGATCTGGTAGTCACGGGTGCGGGAACGCAGCGTAGAGCCGATCACCTGCAGGCGCTTGACCAGAATCTGGCGTAGGTCAAACTCTTCTACTTTACCACCGCCCAGGCTAGCCAACAGCACCATCCTGCCATCCAGGCGGAGACAGGCAATGTTTTGATTAAAGTATGGACCGGCGATAAAGTCCACGATCACATCCACCCCCTCAGAATTGGTGTAGGCCAGCACTTCGTCTTCAAAAGGCACCTCTTTGTAATTGATAGCTTTATGCGCTCCCAGGTCCAGACAGGCTTTTACTTTGTTCTCAGAAGCTGTTACCAGCACCTGGGCCTTGAGGGCACGGGCCAGTTGTATACCTGCCGTACCCACCCCACTGGCTCCGGCGTGTATCAGTATGCGTTCGCCGGCCTGCAACTTGCCTAGCCAGGAGATCGCTTGCCAGGCCGTCAGGAATACCTCAGGTATAGCGGCAGCTTCTTCCATGCTCAGGTTGTCCGGTATAGCCATGGCCATTTCTTCGTGTATCACGGCATATTCGGCATAGCCGCCGCCCGGCAACAGGCCCATGATCTTGTCGCCTTTTTTGAAACGGGTGCAGTTTATACCTGCTTCTACTACCTCTCCGGCTATTTCGAGGCCCAGCAGCGGACTTTCTCCCTTCGGAGGCGGGTATTTACCCTGTCGTTGCAAGGTGTCGGCACGGTTGAGCGCAGTGGCGCGCACGCGCACCAGCAGTTCGTTAGGTTTAGGCAATGGCTGTTCATATTCTCCCAGCATTAGTTGCTCCGGTCCGCCGGGCTCTTTTACAAGTATGGCTTTCATGTTGGTCAGTTTAGATAAATGGATGGCTATACCTATACCAGGTACATCGCTACACTTAAGACGCCTCTTAAAATTAGATGTTTCCGCATTATTCCCAAAACCGCGTCTACAGGCAGCATTAGCAGGATTGTGAAGCATCCTGAAAAATATTCAAAGAATTATAGCACAAACACTTGACCTTTCTACGAAACTTTCGTAACTATACGAAAACATCGTAGAACTATGGAAAAGCTCACACAACAGGAAGAGGAAGCCATGCAGGCGATTTGGTCGCTGGATGGTGGTTTTATAAAGGAGTTTCTGGAAAAGCTGGAAGAACCGAAGCCGCCTTATACCACACTGGCCTCTACGGTGAAGAACCTTGAGAAGAAAGGCTTCCTGCAGAGCGAAAAATTTGGCAATACCTACCGCTATACCCCGAGCATCAAGGAAGAAGACTACAAAAATCGCTTCATGAAAGGCTTTGTGGGTGACTACTTCAAAAACTCCTACAAAGAGTTAGTGGCCTTTTTTGCAAAGGAAAAGCAGATCAGCGCAGCGGAGCTGAAAGAGATAATTGACATGATCGAGAATAAAAAGACAGACTGATATGCCAACCCTGCTCCTATACCTGCTGAAAGCGAATGTAGCCCTGGTGCTGTTTTACCTGGCTTACCATCTGGTCCTGCGCAAGCTTACCTTCTACCACCTCAACCGTCTTTTCCTGGTGTTTGGCATCTTGTTCTCGGCCGCGTACCCGCTGGTGGACCTCACCGAACTGTTCAGCCGCCACGAAGAACTGGCCGCAGTGCAAAGCTATGCCATCGTCATACCTGATTGGGCACCCGCCGCTATACCTGAGCAAGCCCCTGCATTCGACTACTGGCTTATACCTGTCGCCTTGTTCTGGCTCGGCTGCGGACTGATGCTGCTGCGGCTGATCGTGCAGTTTGTGTCGCTCTACCGCATACACCGCACCTCTGTGCCTGCCACTTACCAGGGCGTGGCATTTCGCAAAGTGCCAGGTATAAGCGAAGCCTTTTCGTTTTGGAAAACCATTTACCTGAACCCTGCGCAGCACCAGTCGCCTGAGTTGGAATCGATCCTGCGGCACGAGCAGATACATGTGAACGGCTGGCATACCCTGGATGTGTTGCTGGCTGAGCTGAGCACCGTGTTTTACTGGTTCAACCCGGGGGTGTGCTGATGAAACAGGCCATGAAAGAAAATCTTGAATTTATAGCTGACCAGCATGTTGTAAATGCTGGCGTCGATAGAGTAGCCTACCAATACCTTTTACTGAAAGTTGTGGGCGCCACACAACCTCAGCTTGCCAATCAGTTTAATTTCCCATCCCTTAAACGAAGAATTGCCATGATGAACAAAATGCCCACAAATAAGGCCAACCGGCTCCGATTGCTGGTTGTGTTGCCCCTTGTCACCGTATTACTGGTTGCTTTCCGGAGCGCCTCGCAGGACGACATCTCGACCTTAACGGAAGCTATACTTCCAGCAGAGGAAACAGTGCAGATGGAAGCAAACCCGACCGACGAATATACTGCTTTCTATGCGCGTAACCCAGAAGTGAGCAAGGTCTCCTGGAAGTCAAAAAACAAAATTGTGGTAGCGCTGAAGTCTGGCGCCGAAGAGGTCTATACCTTTGGAGACAAGCAAAGTATGGCGGCGGCAGAGAAGAAGTACGGTAAAATGCCGAGCACGCCTCCAGTCGTAAAACGTGACAAAGCTGTAGAATTCTCTACTGAAGATGAATCCTTTATCGTGAAACTTGCTGACCTAGACTATTACAAAAGCAAGGAAAACTGGCCCGAAGACTATAAGGACTTCCTGAGCCGACATGCTAATGTAGAAGAAATTGGTTGGAAATT
Organism: Pontibacter sp. BAB1700; assembly: GCF_000277005.1. NCBI lineage: Bacteria > Pseudomonadati > Bacteroidota > Cytophagia > Cytophagales > Hymenobacteraceae > Pontibacter > Pontibacter sp. BAB1700. Next base: position 26,451 of record NZ_AKIS01000115.1, read on the forward strand.
TGATAATAGGAAAGACTACAATCTGGAATCGATTATCATTTACCTGAAAAACGGCACGTCTGAGTCGTATGATTACAACAGAAACCCACGCATACCAGCAGCTGAAGCAAAGTGGGGCCCACTGCCATCGTTGCCGCCTCCCCCCCCACCCGTAAAGGCACCAGAAGCTCCGCAAACGGACGTAAAGTCTAACTTGCCGACAGAAGGGCTATTCTTTATAGACGGGGTTGAATCCACAAGACAGGCTGTTGTCAATCTGGACCCGAAGCAAATTCATAGCGTGCATGTAATTAAAGGAGACCATGCTACCAACACCTTTGGCAAAAAAGGGGCAAAGGGCGTTATCTCTATAATAACTGAGCAGAACAAGAACTCTAAACAGGTACAAGAGTTCAATAAAAAGCTGCCTACTCCTCCGGCTCCGACAGCACCCGGAGCACCTGCACCTCCGCCGGCTCCAGAAGCACCGGGCACGCCTCCGGTGCCACCAGCACCGCCAGTTCCCGCTAAAGAGCAGCTACCTCCTCCCCCACCCCCTGCAAGGTATGAAGGTCCGGCTATCCCTAAAGCAGGCGGTGCTCGCTTAGTCGAGAATGAAGATTATGTGGTGTATACCTTATGGCCTGAGGAAATAACAAAACGTGAGCTTGAAGTAGCACAGCAGGCATTTAAGTCTAGCGGTTTCGATCTGAAATTCACAGAAAAGTACGACGGCGGCAAAATAAACAGCTTAAGCATTGACTTAGCGTCTAAAAAGAACGGCAACAATGCCCGTGCTACCCATACCTACAGTGCCGAAGCATTAAAAAGTGTGCGGGACGCTGATAACATCGTGATGGTGATCGGCAACAAGAAGACCGGTGAAGTTAGGATCGCTACTACCCTTGCTCCAAGATAATACACAGGTATAGATAATAGATTAACCTACAGGCAGCGGCGCAGCTTTGTGCCGCTGCCTGTCTTTTTTACACTATTCCCCTGTGTCCCAGCATATTTCTACATCAAGTATTGCATATCAAATAAAGAGTTTCTATCTTTGTGACCATTTTTCAAGAACCCTCGAGAAAAAATTAATTGTTAAATAAATCGCTTACAACCACCAAAAATGGATCATTTAAGTTATAAGACCCTTACTGTCAATAAGAAGACAGCCAACAAAGGCTGGGTGATTATTGATGCAGGGCAAGGAAGCTTGGGTCGCGTGGCGTCTGAAATCGCCAAGATCCTGAAAGGCAAGAACAAGCCTTCATTCACGCCAAACGCTGACTGCGGTGACAACGTAATCGTTATCAACTCTGATAATGTTCGTTTCACAGGCCGCAAGTGGGATCAGAAGTACTACCTGTCGCACACTGGTTACCCAGGTGGTCAGCGCAAGACTTCTCCACGTGAGCTTAAGGCTAAATCCTCTACACTGCTTGTAGAGCGTGCTGTTCGTGGCATGTTGCCAAAAGGCCCACTAGGTCGCGAGCTATTCCGTAATCTTCATGTTTTTGCAGGAAGCGAGCATCCATTTGCAGCTCAGCAGCCTAAAGAATTAACCCTCAACATCTAATAATTAATGGAAGTTATCAATACATCTGGTAGAAGAAAAACCTCGGTGGCTCGTATCTACATGACGGCCGGGCAAGGGAATATCACTATTAACGGTAAAGATATCAAGGCGTACTTCCCTGACGAAGTACTGCAAACTATTGTGAATCAGCCGTTTCAAACCTTAGAAGTTATTGGCAAGTACGATGTTACTGCTAATCTAAAAGGTGGTGGTGTAAGCGGCCAGGCTGAAGCACTTAGACTTGCTATCGCGAAAGCACTGGTAGTAGAAAACGCCGAGACTAAATCTGCACTCCGCAAAGAAGGATTCGTAACCAGAGATCCTCGTATGGTGGAGCGTAAGAAGTTCGGTAAGCGCAAAGCGCGTCGTTCATTCCAGTTCAGTAAACGTTAATATTAAAGGTGTATCAACAACATGGCAAGTACTAATTATAAAGAATTACTTGAGGCAGGTGTTCACTTCGGTCACCTTACCCGCAAGTGGGATCCGAAAATGGCTCCGTACATCTTCATGGAGAAGAACGGTATCCACATCATTGACCTGAACAAGACACTGGTTGCCCTTGAGGAAGCTACTTCAGCTATCAAGAACATCGCCAAGTCTGGTCGCAAAATCCTTTTCGTAGCTACCAAGAAGCAGGCACAGGACATCGTAGCAGAAGAAGCTCGTCGTCTGAAAATGCCTTATGTAACTGACCGTTGGTTAGGTGGTATGCTTACAAACTTCGCTACTGTGCGTAAGTCGCTTAAGAAAATGTCTACTATCGATAAGATGGTGAAAGACAA